>JAUIAZ010000380.1 GCA_030427465.1 Gammaproteobacteria bacterium
AAGCGGATAGTTCTGAAAGTTCTTCATCAGTTCGTCGTTGGAAGCCTCACCATACCAGTCGGTGATTTCCAGGCAGTGAGTCTGGCTGTTATAGAGATAGATCGAAATCTGGTCGAAATCGAAAACATCACCCAGCGCATCCATCACACGTTCCACGACTTCATCGAGGTCCAGTGTGGAATTGACCGCCTGCAGGATATGCTGGATGTGGGAGAGCTCACGGCCAAGATGGTGCATACTGCGATGCGCCTGCTTCAGACGTTCACGCAATGCGGCGTTATCCCGCAGCAATTCTTCCCGGCTCTTCTCGGCATCGCTCATGAAAAACTTTCCTGACTCCCCGAATCTTTCCAGCTTAGCTGAGTAATGAGGGGCTTCCATATTGACCTCGGGCAACGATTTTACAGGATTTGCCATGAAGCACTCCCAACCTGACCGTTTTTTTGGCTAAACTGGTAGCTCACCAAGTCAAGGAGTGCTTATGATCAAGAAATGCCTATTTCCGGTAGCTGGATACGGAACCCGCTTTCTGCCCGCCACGAAGGCGATGCCCAAGGAAATGCTGCCTATCGTTAACAAGCCACTGGTTCAGTACGGGGTTGAGGAAGCTGCTCAGGCAGGGATCGATTCTTTCGGATTTGTGACCGGCCGGGGCAAACGCGCCATCGCCGACCACTTCGATATCTCATACGAGTTGGAGCACTCAATCAAGGGATCAGGCAAGGAGGAGCTGCTGACGTCCATCCGGAAACTGATGACCAAGAGCTTCGCGTTCACCCGTCAGAATGAAATGAAGGGTCTGGGGCATGCGATTCTCAGCGGCTATAACCTGATCGGCGACAACCCATTTGCCGTTGTCCTGGCGGATGATCTGTGTCTGGCAGATGAAGGACAGGACAGCGTACTGGGTCAGATGGTCAAGCTGTACAACCAGTTCCGCGCCACCATCATTGCCATTCAGGAAGTGCCCCAGGATGAAGTGCACAAGTATGGGGTAATCGCCGGTGAGCCCATGAAAGAAGGTCTCTACCGCGTAACGGACATGGTCGAGAAGCCCAAGAACGAAGACGCTCCCTCCAACCTGGCCATCATTGGGCGCTACATTCTGACCCCGGACATTTTCGACATTCTGCGAGAAACCAAGCCCGGCAAGAATGGCGAAATCCAGCTGACCGATGCACTGCTCAAGCAGGCTCAGGATGGTTGCGTGCTGGCCTATAAATTCAAAGGCAAGCGCTTTGACTGCGGCAGCATCGATGGTTTTGTGGACGCAACCAATCACGTCTACGAAAACTACTACAAGAAGGGTCTGATCTGAGGCCCTGAACTGCAAGCCAGCCTGCAGAAACAGAAAGCCCGCCATGATAGCGGGCTTTTTTAATGCTGTCGGAAAGGGTCTCTGAACTGAGCGGGCAAGCCCCGGCGCTCAGCGGCTGCCGAAACGGTAATCAATCCTCAGATCCATTTCCGAAATGCCAAGCTCCGGCGGAATCGGTTCAATCTCCGCCCGCGCTGCGGCCGCAGGAATCTCATCATTCAGAATCGGGTGGCGCGTTTTGCGCAGCAGCTTGACGTCCTTGACTTCGCCGCCACTGCCTACCACGATCAGGGCCTGAATCTCGCCGGTCTGACGCATGGTTTTGGCCCAGTGAGGGTATTCGATCGCGTTAACAATCTGTTCGGTTGCCCGGGCACGGTATGCTTCCTCGAGCTTCTGCCGGTCCTGCTCACTGATTCCTGCCTGCATGGAACTGCTCAGCTCCTCAGGTAAGGCCGGCCTTGCCGGCATTTCCGGCGCAGCCCGCAAGCGGAATGGGTATTCCAGAGTCATCACCTCGTCAGAAGCAATGGCAGTGGGTCTCTCACCGAAGGGTTTGGCCCGCTGCAGGGCAGCGACTAACTCCTGCCCCAGCAGGCTGTTGGCATCCGGGTAGATTTCAACAATCTCGACATCGCCATCTGCAGCGATTTTAAAATCTACCGAGAAGTCCCCCTCCTGACCAAACTGGCGCGCCCACTGCGGATACTGTACCGCACTGTATACCTGCCGTTTCAGGCGCCAGAGATACAAATCACGATCATAAGCCGCCTTGAGCTTTTGCATCCCCTCCGCTTCCAGTGCCTTGGCTTCTTCTTCCGCCTTGGCCTGCTCGCGAGCTCTGGCTGCTGCCGCTTCCTGAGCCACGCGCGCTTTCTCGGCCTCGGCATCTGCCCGCGCCCTGGCTTCTGCCGCCGCCTTCTCTTCTGCTGCTATGCGCGCTTCTTCCGCCGCTCTGGCCTGCGCATCGGCCTTGGCTCTGGCTTCCGCCTTTTCCGAGGCCAGCCGTTGAGCCAGGGCTTCGGCTTCCGCCTTGGCTTTGGCAGCGGTTGCGGCAGCTTCACGCGCAGCCTGCTCGGCGGCCTGTTTTCTCTGCGCTGCTTCCGCGGCTCGACGCTCTGCCGCCAGGCGCTCGGCTTCTTCCCGGGCCGCAGCTTCCGCAGCGGCTTTCTGTGCCTGCTCCCTTCGGGCTTTTTCTGCTGCCAGCCTGCGCGCTTTTTCTTTCTCTCCAGCAGTCCAGTCGCTGGCCAGACCTTTCCTCTGTGGATCCACCTGTAATAGCTGGAAACGCTGATAGGTACGCTCAAGACGTGCTTCACTCATATCCTGGGCGGCCAGAATATCTGCCTTGAACTGCCTGGAAGGAGGTGAGGGCCCTACCCAGACGTTGACGACGTAGTTAAACAACTCAGGGCCTTCTTCACTCAGAACCTCTTCCCCGTTGAAAAGCACCCGGGTACGATCATTGCCCTGAGTCTCTACCACAATCTCATCGCCCAGCTTCAACTCCCCTTTGGGAAACTCTGAAAACTGCAACAAAGCCTTGATGTCCGGCGTGTTGCCGCTGAGATCGTTGTTAATCGACAGATCCCGCTTCCAGATCTGGGAAAAACCATAAGCCGACCAGTTTCGCGTCGATATCCGCATGACGGCACGGCGATCTCCGCTGTCACTCAGCAAGGCATCCTGTGAGTCGTAGGGTCTTTCCGTATACAGGGCAATGAGGTAATACTCTTTGCTCAGCTGGGTGTATGCGCCCACGCCATTCAGGGAAACTTCCGCCCACACCGCGTTGGAAAGTCCGGCGAAAATCAGGCAGCTCAGCAATTTGGGCAAAAGTCTTGTCGTCATGGTGAAAAAATATCCGTAAAAGCCTCTGTTAATTAAAGCATAGAAAGTAAAAGTCGCTTTTTGTCCGTATCAGCCTGTCGCCAGCGCGTTAACAGATCACGCTCGGATTCATCCGGTAAGGCATCGTCCAGAGAATGGTTGAGATCGGTGATGGCCTGGTAAAGATCCCCCTGTTGCTCATTGAAACCGGGCAGATCCAGCTGCAGCTGATCGGCATCCTGCTGATCGAGGTCCAATACCTCTTCCAGTCGTG
>JAUIAZ010000381.1 GCA_030427465.1 Gammaproteobacteria bacterium
TTTTAACCTGTTCAGCCTCAATCTGGCTGATAATTGGGTGCTTTCCACTCATGGCAATCTCCTGCAAAACAGCTTTAGTATTCTCTATTTACTTCTTCATTTACCCTCAGCGACGGAGGCTGCGGATAACAGTTTCTTTTCCTCTCCGGTCAGCTCGTACCTTTCCCAGAGGTCAGGTCGTCGCTCCCGGGTTCGCAAGAGTCGCTGCTGAAGGCGCCACTTACGAATCAACTCATGATCGCCAGACTTCAGAACCTCTGGCACCGGCATATCCTCATAGACATCCGGTCGTGTGTAATGGGGGTGGTCAAGCAACCCCGCCTCGTGGGAATCTTCTGTGGCCGAATCATCATGCCCCAGCACTCCCGGCGACAATCGCCCGATCGCATCGATCGCAGCCAGGGCCGCAATCTCGCCACCACTTAACACAAAATCTCCCAGCGACCATTCAAAATCTACCTGTCGCTGTATCAGGCGCTCATCTATTCCCTCATAGCGCCCACACACCAGAATCACTCCGGGCCACTCAATGGCCTCCCGAAACACCTTCTGGCTCATCGTCGTACCCTGTGGACTCAGGTATATCACCGGTGTGCCATCAGGGGCTTGCTCCCGGGCCTCTACTATGGCCTTCTCGAGAGGTTCGACCTTCATCAGCATGCCTGGTCCGCCGCCGTAAGGCCGGTCGTCAACCGTGCGATGCCTGTCGGTGGCTTTATCCCGCGGATTGAAAAGCTCTACCTGCAGAATTCCCGAACGCACTGCCCGGGCCACCACCCCTTCTGCCAGAGCCGCCCGCAGCATATCCGGGAACAGTGTCACCACCCCGAACCACATGTCAGAAGTCTTCTTCCCAGTCGACCTCAATATGCTGGCGCCCCAGATCAATCTCCAGAACCACCTGCCCCGGCAGATAAGGTATCAACCGCTCCCGGCTGTCTATCGCCGTGCGATCTCCCTTCACCACGAGCACGTCATTTGCTCCGGTTTCCAGCAACTTGTGTACAACACCAAAGTCCTTGCCTTCCGTGTTGGACACCCGACAACCTATCAGGTCGCGCCAGTAATACTCCCCTTCATCGAGAGCCTGGAGCTGATCAACTCCGACCTCTATCAGGGAACCGGCCGCCGCCGCTGCCGCCTCTCTGTCTCTTATCTGGTCCAGTTGAACCAGAAAACCCTTGGGGCCTGCTTTTACCTGTACGACATCACAGGTCATTACTCCGGACGCCGACCGCAAAACCCATGGGGCATAACCAAAAATGGCCTCAGGCTCTTCGGTAAAGGATCTGACCTTTACCCAACCCTTGACACCATAGGCACCCACTATCTTGCCGACCGTCAAACTGTCCAAGGCACACCCATGCAGCCAAAAGCCCGGCTCAAACGCCTGTTAGCCTGCCGCTTGTTCCGTTTTAACCAGCTTGCGCACACGATCAGACAGCTGAGCGCCCTGACCAACCCAGTACTGGAGTCGATCCTGATCAATCTTCAGCTCCTGCTCCTGGCCACGGGCCAGCGGGTTGTAGAAACCCAGACGCTCGATGTAACGGCTATCACGCGCACGACGGCTGTCTGCGACATTGATCTGATAAAACGGGCGTTTCTTGGAGCCACCACGTGACAAACGGATAATAACCATGCTTTCCTGCCGATCAAGTTAATACTGTTGTTATGGCATGACACCATAAAGGGCGCGTATTCTACGCCAGAAATCTTAAAATTAAAAGCCTTTTTACTGACAGATTCGGAGGCTCAGAAACGTCCACCCGGAGGCATCCCACCGCCAGGCGGCATCATGCCCTTCATGCCACGCATCATGTTCATCATACCGCCCTTCTTGCTGAACTTTTTCATCATCTTCTGCATCTGCTTATGCTGCTTCAGCAATCGGTTAACGTCCTGGATCTGTAGCCCGCTGCCTGCGGCGATACGACGCTTTCGGGCATTGTTGATCACATCCGGGAAACGACGCTCCTGGGGTGTCATCGAGTTGATCAAGGCTTCCATGTGAACAAACATCTTGCCGTTCAGTTGCTCCTTGGCCTGATTGGGGAGCTGCCCCATGCCCGGCAGCTTATCAAGTAGACCGGCCATGCCGCCCATACGCTTCATCTGCTGTAGCTGATCCTTGAAGTCTTCAAGGTCAAAGCCCTTACCCTTGACCACTTTCTTCGCAAGCTTTTCAGCTTTTTTGTGGTCAAGCTTGCGCTCGGCCTCTTCGATCAGGGACAGCACATCGCCCATACCCAGGATTCGCGAGGCAACTCGATCCGGGTGAAAAGGCTCGAGTGCGTCAGATTTTTCTCCGACCCCCATAAACTTGATGGGCTTGCCCGTAATATGCCGAACCGAGAGAGCTGCACCACCTCGCGCGTCACCATCGGTCTTGGTCAGGATCACACCAGTCAGCGGCAAGGCATCATTGAACGCCTTGGCGGTATTGGCAGCGTCCTGCCCCGTCATGGCATCAACCACAAACAGGGTCTCAATCGGTTTGATGGCCGCGTGCAGGCGACCGATTTCACCCATCATGCCTTCATCAATATGAAGCCGGCCGGCGGTATCCACGATGACCACGTCATAGAAGCGGCGGCGAGCCTCATCAATGGCGCCCTCGGCGATGGCCACCGGATCCTGGTCAGTCGTGCTTGGGTGGAATCCGAGCTCCAGATCATTCGCCAATGTTTCCAACTGCCGGATGGCAGCCGGACGATAGATATCCGCACTGACGACCAGCACTTTCTTTTTCTTGCGCTCTTTCAGGAATTTGCCGAGCTTGGCAACGGAGGTGGTTTTACCTGCACCCTGAAGACCCGCCATCAGAATTACGGCCGGCGGCTGACAGGAAAGATCAAGGTCCTCGTTGGCCTTGCCCATAACCGCGACCAGTTCATCCTGCACCACCTTGACGAAGGCCTGTCCCGGAGTCAGGCTGCGCATGACTTCCTGCCCCAGCGCCTTGTTCTTGACCTGCTCTACAAAAGTTTTCACCACCGGAAGCGCCACATCTGCCTCAAGCAGCGCCCGACGAACTTCACGCAGGGTATCCTGTATATTGGACTCGGTCAGCTTGGACTGGCCCGTTATCGATTTAAGGCTATCGGAAAGTCTTTCACTCAGACTGTCAAACATGTCACTCTCTCTTCGCTGCGCCGCTCGCTGGAGCATTAAAAACGCGCAGTATAAACCAGCGGGCGCTTGCAATCATCTTGAGTTACACCGAGCACCGCCTTATGCTGCCTCTTTTGCCCCGTTTCCCGCTTTATGAATGCAACGGTTCTGACCCTGCTGGCAGCCACCCTCTACTGCGTGGCCACACTGGCCCAGTGGCGCAGC
Organism: Gammaproteobacteria bacterium; assembly: GCA_030427465.1. GTDB lineage: Bacteria > Pseudomonadota > Gammaproteobacteria > Pseudomonadales > Oleiphilaceae > JADJWY01. The sequence continues at coordinate 3,340 of JAUIAZ010000381.1, forward strand.
ATCAACAGTGAAGGCCAGTCCGGCTCCAGACTGCCGCTGCTGGCCGGCGGCCTCGCTGGCTG
>JAUIAZ010000382.1 GCA_030427465.1 Gammaproteobacteria bacterium
TCCAGCTTGCGGCCGTGCAGAGCCTTGATCGGTGACAAGTCGAACTCGGATGCGGAATAGAAGTCGCCGGTGTGCTTGAGCTGTTCTTCGGCCAGTAACCGTGTTGTGGCGACCACTGAGTCATTCTGTTCGTTAATAACGATCAGGTGCTCGCAGGCCGGGTCGAAACGGTCGCAGTCGATACCGGGAATGGGTGTCTTGAGGCGGGCACCCTGTTCTCCTGCAAACACTTCATAGCGGAGTCTCTGGGCCTGTAAAACTTCACCGGCGTTGCGGGCAACTTCTACCCGAAGGCGCGGGCGTGACAAGGGCTTTGTCTCTGGACGAATTACTCGGCTTGTGGCAGTCATGGCTATAACCTGTCTCATGCTAATGACTTGCAGGTTAGATAGTCCTTATGACAGTTCGGTGATGTGTGCGTGACAGTTCTGTGTCACTGCCTGACAGCGCCAAGCGTTGCACACAGTAATTTTTTTTTACAAAAAAGGGTTTTTGTCCTTAACTTACTGATAACCGGAACATCCTCACTTTAACGTGAAAAAGAGAGCGGGATCAGTGGAAAACAACGAAGCTTGGCGCATATTGATTGTGGAAGACGATGAGCGTCTTGCCGATTTAACCAAAGAATATCTCGAATCCAACGGACTGCATGTGTCCGTGGAGCCCAACGGCTCTCGGGCTGTCGAACGGATACAGAATGAGCAACCCGACCTCGTTGTGCTCGATCTGATGCTGCCCGGGGAAGACGGGCTATCGATCTGTCGCAAGGTCAGGCCGGCCTACGCCGGGCCCATACTCATGCTGACGGCCCGCACGGATGATCTGGATCAGGTGCTGGGGCTTGAGATGGGGGCCGATGATTACATGGGCAAGCCTGTCAGACCCCGCGTGTTGCTGGCCCGTATCCGGGCCTTACTGCGTCGCATCAAGGAGCAGGCACCCACACTGACCGAGTCGGCAGACGGTGGTGATGCACCGGAACCGGTGCGCCTGGTTTTCAATGACCTGGTGATTGACCGGTCCATGCGTGAGGCCTGGTTGAATGATGACAGTATTGACCTCACCAGTGCAGAATTTGATCTGCTGTGGTTGCTGTCGAGTAATGCCGGCCGGGTATTGAGTCGCGAAGAAATTTTTACGGCCCTGAGGGGGATCGAATATGATGGGCAAGACCGTTCCATAGATGTCCGGGTCTCACGTATTCGTCCCAAAATAGGGGACGATCCGGTACACCCGCGGCGAATCAAGACGGTTCGCAGCAAGGGTTACCTGTTTGTCAAAGAGGCCTGATGGACTGAGCACTGCCCGGAGGGAGCTCGGGTGAACCGAATTTTTCTCAGAGTCATGGCGGGTACCGCGATTTCCCTTTTGGGTTACGCGGTTTTTGCGTTTCTGCTGTTCAACGGCCTGAACACCGTACGCTTCCAGCAGTTTCAGGAAGAGCTCGCTGAACCTCTGGTGCAGTGGTTGCGGGCTTCACCCGAAAGCCACCTTGCTGTACTCGACCGTCTCGCACAGTCTTCGGATGCCCGGCAGCATGGTCTGGTTGAGCAGACGTTCGGGCTGACGCGCCTGGAGCAGGATCGCCTGAATTCCGGCCACATTCTTTTCAAACCGGCCAGCGGTCTATACCAGGTAGTCACACGGCTGGATAACGGGCCTCTCTGGTTCGTCATGCGCTGGCAGAACCCGCTGGAGGACAGCGCCCTCTGGCTTGGGCAGATTGTGGCGCTCGAGGCATCAGTCCTGAATGAGGAGTCGCGGCGTAAGCGTCTTGTTGCCTGGTCGGATTTCAGCGGTTACCAGTTCCGCGTACTTTCACCGGACCTTGCCACGGCAGAAGATGGGCTGAATGCCTTTCATCAGGCCAGGCTCCGGAATAACTCTTACCTGTTCCAGTATGACGAAAAAGGTCTGCCGGACAGGTTGCTGCTGAGTCTGGCTGATGGCAATACGTTGGAAATGAGTCAGTTAAGACGTTTCAACCCCTGGTCCGTCGGCATTATCCTGGCGCTCGGTGTTGCCGGGCTCGTTTTCCTGGCTGCCGCGCTCTATTTTCTGCTGGATACCCTGGACCGCCGTTTGCGCAAGCTCGAAACGATGGCATCGAGGATTGCTCGTGGTGAGCTTGAGGCCCGGGTTGATGAAAGCCGTTTCGATGCCCTCGGAAGGCTGAGTCGGGTGTTCAATCAGATGGCCGAGCATATCGAAAGGCTGGTAGGGGTGCAGCGGGAGATGATCCATGCGGTATCCCATGAACTGCGCACACCGGTAGCGCGGATCCGTTTTGGTGTACAGATGATCGAGGACTGTGAAAGTGCCGAGATGCGGGCCAAGCAGATCAGCGGTATTGACACGGATATCCAGGAGCTCAATGAGCTGATTGATGAGATATTGACCTATGCCAGGCTGGAGCAGGGGGGGCCGATTCTCGATTTTCAGGAGGTCAACCTGCTGGATATCGTTAATCAGGTGGTGGATGAGCAACAGCGAGTCAAGCCGGAAATCGTTCTATCGTGCGAGTTTCAGGGGGCTTCCAAGCAGTGGGGGAAAACCGAGGCGGAGCCACGGTACATTCACCGCTCGTTGCAGAACCTGGTCGGCAATGCCATGCGTTACGCGTCTTCTGAAGTCGTGGTCATCTGCAATTTCAGCGAAGAAACCTGCCGGATTGATGTGGAGGATGACGGCGCCGGCATTCCCGAGAGCGACTGGGAAAAAGTGTTCACACCCTTTGCCCGCCTCGACGATAGCCGTACACGCAGTTCGGGTGGGTATGGGCTTGGCTTGTCCATCGTTCGACGGATTCTGTACTGGCACGGTGGGCAGGCTTTCGTTTCTAGGAGTGAGCTTGGTGGAGCCAAGTTCAGTCTGGTCTGGCCGCGACAGCAGTCGCACGAGGCGGTGTAATGAAGCCGCGCCGACTGATCAGTGCCGGGCTGCTCGTTCTCCTGGTTGCGGTGAATGTCTGCCGGGTTCTACAGGCCGGGGAGCCGGAGTCTGCAGACAGGACCGCAATGGTATCTCCACAGACGCTGAATTATCTGGTGGTTTCCGAAATTGCAGCGCCTTTTCAGATCACTGAGGGGGATCTCACGCAAGGTGGTATCGTGACCGAAATACTTGAGTCTGTTTTGTCAGGCGGCCCCTACCAGACCCATGAAATGCTTATGCCGAGCCCGCGCCTGATTCATCAGATTGAGCACAATGCGATTCAGAACTGGGTTGTATACACCGCCAAACCCTGGGGCTTGTTCCGGGAGCAGGGCAGCATCCTTGACGTACCCCTGTTTACGGTAACTCACTCTGTTGCCACTTGCCGGAACCTGAACCTTGCGTCTGAAAAAAGTATCGAGGGGCTGCTGCTGGCGAAGCTGGATGGCTTTCATTATCT
>JAUIAZ010000383.1 GCA_030427465.1 Gammaproteobacteria bacterium
GTGATGACCTGCCCGACCTGTCAGCTATCCGCGCAGTCAGAGCCGGCATCTCGGTCAGCAACGGCCACTGGCGGGTCAAGCAGGATGCCGTATACATCACACAACAATCCGGTGGCCATGGTGCAGTAAGAGAGGTCTGCGACCTTATCTGCGAAGCAAAAGGGGCACTGACTGGCTTCCATGACCATTACAGCGGCTCGGCCAGGTCATGATAAAGCCTTTGAAACAGAGAAAAGGCCTCTCACTTGCAGTGGTCGCCATTTTCTTTGCCGGGCTGCTCGTGTGGCTGGGAGAAGAACGTACCATCGAACTGTTCACTGCCGAAGAGCCCGATTCGGATGCCGAACCTGACGCTTTCATTCTGAATGCCACCTATCTGACTTTCGGTGAGAATGGGGAGCTGCAGAGCCGTCTTACCACCCGCAAGGCAGAACACATACCCAACGGCGATTACGGACTGCTGACAGAGCCTGAGTTTGCTCTTTTCGGAGAAGCTCCGAACACTTGGGAAATGCGGGCCCAGGAAGGCCGGCTGAATATTCAGGGAGACCAGTTGGAACTGGACGGCTTCGTCACCGTTACAGGACGTGACCAGAAAGGCAAAGCCCTGCGGTTTGATGCCCCGTCCCTGAGCTTCAATGAAGAGACAGGGGAAATTCATACCGATCAGTCAGTGACCATCAACTCCCAGTTCAACCAGTTATCTGCCAAAGGCATGACCTTCAACATCGACAGTCGTATACTCACGCTGCACTCTCAGGTAAAGGGCATTTATGTTCAGGACTAGTTTAACGGCCAGAATGGGGGCCAGGCTCACTCTCTGCGCTTTGCTGGCAAGCCCGGCAGGCCACGCCTTCGATGTCACTGGTGGCACCAACGCCCCCGTCCGGGTACAGGCTGACTTTGCCGAGCTGAATGAACGCGATGGCGAATCGGTCTACCGGGGCAATGTTGTGGTACAACAGGGACAGTCGCTGATAGAGGCCGGAGAAATCCGCATCAAGGCGGACGAGAATGGTATCGCCTCCTTTGTGGCCACAGGCTCTCCCACTCACATGCTGCTTTACGACAGCGTAAAGGCCGAAGAAACGCACGCCTATGCAGAGAAAATGGAATTTGACCGCTCGCGCAACCAGGTCATTCTCAGCGGCTCGGCCCGGCTGCAGCAGGAGGGTAGCTCATTCCAGGGTGAAATCATTCATTTTGATACCCAGACTCAGGTCGTCAGCGCCAAGGCTGACCCGGAGAATGGCAGCAGTGGCCGTGTAGAGATCATTTATTTGCCGAAGAAAAACAAAGAGAGTGCGGAACCATGAGTGCGCTGAAAGCGCAGCACCTGGCCAAAAGCTACAAGAATCGCGAGGTCGTCAAAGACGTCTCTTTCGAGATCAATAGTGGAGAAATCGTCGGCCTGCTGGGCCCGAACGGCGCAGGAAAAACCACCTGCTTCTATATGGTGGTAGGCCTTGTCCCCTGTGATAACGGGCAGATTCTGATTGATCAGAACGATATTACCGGTCTTCCGATGCATGGACGTGCCCGACAGGGTGTCGGCTACCTGCCCCAGGAAGCTTCCGTTTTCCGCAAGCTGAGTGTAGAAGAGAACATTCTGGCCATCCTGGAAACCCGTAAGGAGCTCGACCGCAAGGAGCGGCGGGTCAAGCTGGAATCACTCCTGGAAGAGTTCCACATCACCCACATCCGCAAGAGTCTGGGTATGAGCCTGTCCGGGGGCGAACGCCGACGTCTGGAAATAGCCCGGGCCCTGGCCACCGAACCCAAATTCATTCTGCTCGATGAACCGTTCGCCGGGGTAGATCCGATCTCCGTGAATGACATCAAACAAATCGTCAGTCACCTCAAGACCCTGGGAATCGGCGTCCTGATCACAGACCACAATGTGCGGGAAACCCTCGACATCTGTGAGCGCGCCTACATCGTCAGTGAAGGCTATATCATCGCCTCCGGATCCCCCGAAGTTATACTGGGAAATCAAAAAGTTCGCGACGTATACCTTGGCGATCGCTTCCGCTTGTAGTCTCTCGAAAGGAAATGCTAAAGTCGTGCCAAGTAGTGTAAAGGCCCTCATATGACCCTTGTAAAAACACAATTGCGACCGGAAAACCTGCCATGGTGATGAAGGCGTCCCTACAGCTCAAGATGGGGCAACAGCTGACCATGACGCCCCAGCTGCAGCAGGCCATCCGCCTGCTGCAACTCTCGACCCTTGACCTTCAACAGGAAATACAGGAAGCACTCGAGTCCAATCCGATGCTGGAAGTTACCGAAGACGATGGTGGCTCCGCATCCGACAACCAGAAAGACCAGGAACAAGATTCAGACCTGTCCGCCCGCAAGAATGAAGCTTCCGACTCATCCCCTGATCAGGACGGCTCTGAGAGCCAGGACTCCAGTGATGACTGGTCAGACTCTATTCCCAATGACCTGCCGGTAGATACGGCCTGGGAAGATGTCTACCAGGGTATGCCTACCACTTCTGCAGGCGGAAGCGGGGGGGACGATGACAACGACTACGACTTTGAGTCCCGCAACAGCGCCGGGGAAACCCTTCAGGATCACTTGCTGTGGCAGCTGAACCTGACACCGATGAGCGACAATGACCGCATTATCGCCCTTTCCATCATTGATGGCATTCAGCCGGATGGCTACCTGAGCAACTCACTGGAAGAAATCCAGTCCGGCCTCAACAGCGACGATGACGAGGACCCCATTGAGGTCGACGAAATTGCTGCCGTGCTGAAGCGCCTGCAACAGTTCGATCCGCCAGGTGTTGCCGCCCGAGATCTGCAGGAGTGTCTCAGCATCCAGCTGGAGCAGCTGCCCAAGGACACACCCTGGCTTCCCCAGGCACGTCTCGTGGTCGGTCACTACCTCTACCTGCTGGGGAACCGCGATTACGCCCAGCTGATGCGCAGAAGCCGGCTGAAGGAAGAAGACCTCAAGCAGGTCATGATGCTGATCCAGAGCCTGAATCCGAGACCCGGAGACAGCGTTCAGAGTTCTGAAACCGAGTATGTGATTCCCGATGTCATTGTGCGCAAGGAGAGTGGCCGCTGGCGTGTTGAGCTCAATCCGGAGATCGCTCCCAGACTGAGGGTAAACAACAGCTACGCCTCACTGGTGAAACGCGCTGATAACAGCGCGGACAACAATTATCTGAAAGACCAGTTGCAGGAAGCACGATGGTTTATCAAGAGCCTGCAAAGCCGCAACGAAACCCTGCTCAAAGTAGCCTCGCGCATTGTCGAGCACCAGCAGGGCTTTCTGGAATACGGCGAAGAGGCGATGAAACCGCTGGTTCTGCATGACATCGCCGAAGCGGTTGAAATGCATGAGTCAACCATCAGCCGTGTCACCACCCAGAAGTACA
>JAUIAZ010000384.1 GCA_030427465.1 Gammaproteobacteria bacterium
CATACTCGCAACGATATGGTCCAGCGAATTAACCAGCGTGCCATCCCAATCCAGGGCTATTACCTGATATCTCATGTCGCTTCACCCACCTTTCGCACCTTCCAGCCCGCCTGCAAATGCCCAGTCCACCTCAAATACCTGCCTGGCTCGGCCTGGCCAATTGACTTCCAGACGTGCTGCATGCAGGCACATCCGGTGTATTCCCCTCGCCCTCCAGAATTGCAGCCGTTCATCCGCCAGGTACTTCGGGTCTCCTATGATCGGATACCCCGCAAACTGAGCATGTACCCGGATCTGGTGCGTTCTCCCCGTGACGGGGCGTGCTTCCACCAATGTGGCATCCCCTTCCCGGGACAACACCGAGAAACGCGTCAGGCTTTGCTTGCCGTCCTGATGTACGACCACGATACGCTCACCGGATTTCAGCACATTCTTCGCCAGGGGTGCGGTGATTTCGCTCACAGAGGGCGGCCAGCGACCGTCTACCCAGGCCTGGTAAACTTTTTCTACCCGTCCCGTTTGCAACAGCTTCTGAAGAGTCAACAAAGTCTTGCGCTGCTTGGCAACCATGATCAGTCCGGACGTTTCCCGATCCAGTCGATGCACCAACTCCCAGCGCTGGCTGCCACTGTTAAGCGCTCGCAAGCCTTCAATCAGGCCGTAATTCAGTCCGCTACCACCATGTACTGCCAGCCCGTGCGGCTTGTTGACCACAAGCAGGCTTTCGTCCTCAAACACGACCGCCGCCTCAAGCACCTTACGCAGCCCCTCCGGTACCACAGGCTCTCTGGAGTCGGACTGACGTACAGGCGGCACACGAATCAGGTCACCCGGCTCCAGGCGGCTTTCTGGCTTACAGCGTTTTTTGTTGACACGTACCTCTCCTTTCCGGATTACCCGATACACCCAGGACTTGGGTACGCCTTTCAGTTCGCGGAGCAGGAAATTATCCAGTCTCTGGCCCGCAAGATCATCGCCGACCGTCAACCACTGTACAGCAGTCTGATCGGTCTGGTTTTTTTTCTCCAAAGAGAACTCCTTAATTGAAGCGCCGGCTTTCTGCTGTTATAGTCACTCGGTGGCGAAAAATTCACCCGAATTCCACACCCGTCGGACGCTCTCGAAGCGGATGGCTGGAAGGTCAGACCGGCAACGGATAACACCGGAGCGGTAACAGACCGGCAAAGTCGCTCGATTATAGGTGTTTTCGATCGAAAAGACTGCTGAAAGATGAAAAAGTCGGGTTTCTCCACGAGAACAAATTTTGTAAAAAAAAGAAAGACAAAAGCGTACCCGAGCACGCGATATCGCAATCAGGGTTGATGAGTCCGATTGACTCCCCCTCCCAGACCAGGCCCCATGTGGCGAATACCTGGCCTCTCAACAGTACCTTTTGTCCCTAATTGAAGAAGATGCATGCTTCCAGGCATGTAACCAGACGAATTTGCAACGGTGCAGCCATTTTTCGGACGGGCTGCCCGAAAGCTTCAGCCCATCAAAGCGCGAAGCACAAAAAGGCCCCAGCGTGGCCGGATTTTACGGCCCTGCGAAAGCGTGGCCGGATTGCTGTGATGCAGCGTTTTTTGTTCTGCAAGTTCGTTGAGTTACCCTGGCACCGGCATGCCTTAGTTTTGACAGGTATGAACACTCAATGAAAAGAATGCTGATTAACGCAACTCAGAAAGAGGAGTTGCGTGTCGCTCTGGTCGATGGCCAGAAACTCTACGATCTCGATATCGAAGCGGGTACCCGCGAACAGAAAAAAGCCAACATCTACAAGGGCAAAATTACCCGCGTAGAACCCAGTCTCGAAGCCGCTTTTGTCGACTTCGGTGCTGAGCGCCACGGCTTTCTTCCGCTGAAAGAAATCGCCAATGAATACCTCAATTCCGAAGCCCGAAAGAACAAGAACAGCAATATTCGCGACCTCTTGAAAGAGGGCACCGAAGTCATTGTTCAGGTGGACAAGGAAGAAAGAGGAAATAAAGGCGCCGCGCTGACCACTTTTGTCAGCCTTGCCGGACGCTACCTGGTTCTGATGCCCAACAACGGCCGCGCCGGTGGCATCTCACGACGCATCGAGGGAGAAGACCGGGATCAGTTGAAGCAGGCGATGTCTGACCTGACCACCCCGAAGTCCATGGGCGTGATTGTCCGGACAGCGGGTGTCGGCAGAAGCTCCGAAGAATTGCAGCGGGACCTGGATTACCTGGTCCAGTTCTGGGAGTCGATTGACCATGCTGCCAAGAATCGTAAGGCACCTTTCCTGATCTACCAGGAAAGTAATGTGGTTATCCGGGCCGTGCGTGACTACCTGAGACAGGACATCGGCGAAGTACTGATCGACAACCCGGAAGTCCATCAGGATGCCCTGAACTTTGTACGCTCGGTAATGCCAGCCTTCGAGAACAAGATCAAGCTGTATCAGGATGACATTCCGCTGTTTAACCGGTACCAGATTGAAAGCCAGATCGAAACCGCCTTCCAGCGTGAAGTGAAACTTCCATCCGGGGGCTCCATTGTGATCGACCCGACGGAAGCGCTTGTTTCCATCGATATCAACTCCTCCAAGGCAACCAAGGGAGGGGACATTGAAGAAACCGCCCTGCAAACCAACCTGGAAGCCGCCGAAGAGATCAGCCGGCAGCTGCGTCTGCGTGATATTGGCGGATTGATTGTCATTGACTTCATAGACATGACCCCAGCGAAGCACCAGAGAGAAGTGGAGAACCGTCTGAGGGATAGCCTGGAGCTGGATCGTGCCCGCATTCAGCTGGGCAAGATTTCCCGGTTTGGCCTGATGGAAATGTCCCGACAACGCCTCCGCCCTTCATTGGGCGAGACGCGTAATGAAGTCTGCCCTCGCTGTAAAGGCCAAGGCTCCATCCGCACCGTGGAATCACTGGCTCTCTCGATCATGCGGCTCATTGAGGAAGAGGGCTTCAAGGACCGGACCGCAGAGGTCCGCGCGATCTGCCCTAACTCTGTCGCCACTTACCTGCTTAATGAAAAGCGTGGTCAACTGGCAGATATTGAGCGCCGCAACCGCTGCAAGATTGTGATCATCCCCAGCCTGAGCATGGAAACCCCACATTTTGACGTGCAGCGAATCCGGGATGACAGCACCAGCCTGAACGAATCCAGCTATGACATCCAGTCAGACATGGAGACGGAAGAGGAAGATCTTCAACTCGTGCCTACCGCAGCTCCGGTACGCGAGCAGGCTGCCGTGAAAGCACCGGTTATGCCCCCACCACAGGCGCCCTCTCCGGCGCAGGCTGAGCAACGCGCGGAAGCAGTAGCCAAGGATGGTTTTGGCAAGCGCCTGAAGCGCGGCCTTGCCAAATTGTTCGGCGTTGCAGAGGCAGAAGAAACGGAAGCCCCTGCG
>JAUIAZ010000043.1 GCA_030427465.1 Gammaproteobacteria bacterium
AAGGATCCGGGTGTAGATCTCTGGCTCGGGCAGGCTGTTTTCCTGGGGAGGAAACAGCGGGTGACGCAGATGAAAGCCGTTTCGGGGAAACTCCAGGTTAAAGCCGGTAAATTCCCACTTTTCAAACTGTGAGGCTGCGGGGAGCACATAATCTGCCAGCCGGGCAGTTTCTGTCATGGCCACATCGACCACTACCAGCAGCTCGAGTGAGGAGAATGCCTTTTCATAAGCCTGGGTGTCGGGCCAGGTGAGTAATGGATTGCAGCTATCCACGAAGACAGCGCGTATGCGATCCTCACCGGCCTTGAGGATCTCGTCTGGCAGAATTGCCGGGGGTAAAAAGCCTGAAACCGGAAACATGTTGTGGTAAGCCGTGCGTTGAATCCCGGGGTTGCGCTCATCAGTATTCCCCAGGATGGGAATAAGATAGCTATGCAGGTTGTTCGTACCGGGTTTGCCGAAATGCCCGGCTACCAGGAACAAGAGCTTTTCCAGGTAGCTGTTCAACGTGGAATTCAGGGTATGCTGAATGCCGAGGTCCACTCTCAGGCATCCGGCTTTGGCTTTGGCATAGCCATGCGCCACTGCTTTGACCTGCTCAGGGTCAAGACCGGTAATGGCGATGTATTCGTCGACGGGTACCTGCCTGAGCTGAGCTTCGACGGTGTCGAAACCCGTGCAGTGGGCCTCCAGAAAATCGCGGTCGTGCAGCCCGTCCCGAACAATGATGGCCAGTAGGGCGCTCATCAGAAAGGCATCGGTGCCTGGCCGTAGTGCAAGATGGATGTCGGCGTAGCGCACGGTTTCCGTCCGCCTGGGATCGATCACCACCATGGTTCGGCCGGGATCTTTGCTGATCGCCTTTAGGGTATCCCTGGCATTGGGGATGCCGTGTGCCTGGAACGGGTTACAGCCCAGAAAAATTACGAAATCACTGTGCTCAACGTCCTCGGTGGTATGACAGGTCTGGCGTCCGAAAAGGCGGCCATTGAGCCAGAAGTCTCCTGTCTTTTCCTGCGCAAGCGAATTGTAGGCATTATAGCTGCCCATGACCTGCCTGATCTGCGCCAGATAGGCGCCTCCGAGATGGTTGCCCTGGCCGCCGCCACCGGCCGTGGCAAAGGCCTTTCCGCCGTGTGTTTTCCGAAGAGCATTCAGTTTTTCGGCGATATCGGTGATGGCGGCCTCCCAACTGACCGCTTCAAACTCACCTCTGTCGTTGCGCTTCAGTGGTTGGGTAACCCGGTCACTGTGCGCCTGGTAATGCTGCAGCCGGGCGGCTTTCTGGCAAATGTAGCCGTGTGTCATCGGGTGATCGGGGTCGCCCTTGATGCGCACCATCTTCTGATCTTCGATGGTGACTTCCAGCCCGCAATTACGCGAACACAGGATACAGGCAGTCTTTTCTGTGCGGCTCATGAGTTAGCTCCTAAGGTCGCATCGGCCAGAGGCCGAGAGATTGGATCTGTCTGACCAGGGCCGCCACATACTGTCTGTAGCCATGGGGGGACAGGTGAATTTCATCTGCCCAGAAATCGGGGCTGAGATAGTTGAGGGAGTGGCTGCCAGAGGTTCCATCGAAGAACGATGTCCTTGGCAAGGGCTGCCCATTCCGGTCAGTAAAGGATTGCTCAATGGTGACTTTCAGATGCTCGTAGAGCTTGATGATCAGCTCCCGCTTCAAGGCGTCGGGTGCCGCATCATAGCCGTGTTCTTTCAGTGCCGATCCAATCCATGGCCCGCCCAGGGGTATGTTGAACAGGGAAAATGGCTTGTTACTCACAACCGGAGGCAGATACCCATGACCGATGAGCCAGAGCTGCGGCTGATAGCGATCCCGAAACTGAACGAGGCGCTGATAGAAACCCGAGACTCTTTGCCTGGCGGCCACGAGGTGGGAAGGGCTCAGCAATGCGTCCGCAGCCTGGCCGGTCTGATAAGGCAGAATCAGCCGCGAGGCATCGGCAAAATAATCATTGCCCCCACTGCTGACGAAAAGGTGTCGCAGCTGGATTCTCGCTCTGGCGAAGCGTTTGAGGTCTTCAAGATGCCGCTCTGAATGACGGGTCTCCGCCTGATTGTAGCCCGCATCAAACCAATTTACCGGAGATTCATGTAAGCGCATAAGCGCCTGAAACATGTGCGTCTGGTGACTGATAAAGTCACCGTTGCGTCCGGGATAGGCCATCCAGGAGTCCCCCAGGACCATGGCGTAGGGCCACGTACGCTGAGGTATCCGTCGCTTGGAATCAATCAGATTCTGTCTGATGCGATAAATGCGATGCGCGCGATAGTGTTCCGGCATGACCTGAACCTTTGTGAGCTGGCGAAGGGATTATTCGGCCTTTTTCGCTGACACATACATCGTGATATCGGCCCTGAACACTTTGTCGCCCTGGGTGTTGAATACTTCTACAGGAAGCACGTTGTCACCGGGTTTCAGCGAAGCTGGATCAATTTCACAGATACCATACAGGTCGCTCGTCGCTTTGGCGAGATACTCAACTGTCATGGTTTTCGGAATCCATCGCAGACCTTTGCCAAGGCTGGCTTCGGCGCAAGTACCCGCGCACATTTCTGCCAGGTTACCCATAGCCAGTGCATGCACCGTGCCCAGATGATTGGTGACACGCCAACGTTTCTTCAGTCGCCATTCAGAGTATCCCGGGCGCAGGGTAACCAGTTGGGGGTCAATGCTGCGGAAGTAGGGGGCTTTCAAAGCCACAATTTTGCTGAATAGCCATTTTCCACCCGGCAACGGCTGTAGTTGAGAAAACAAGCGAATCAGCGGCGAGCCATTTTGTGGCCAGGCGATATTTCCCGCTGAGGTCTTTTTTCCTGGGCGGGGCGTGGCCGGATTGGGTTGACTCTTCTTGTCCGGCCGGGCGTCTGGCCCTGCTGCAACATTCGACATACTGGCTCCTTTGACTAGAATAATGTTCTAGAGAGGACTAGAATATTGTTCTAATGGAGGCATTGTCAAGCATGAAGAAACCAATGCAAACGACCAAACAGGAGATGTAAGTGGCGCAATCACGACGACAGGCAATATTGTCGGCAGCCCTGGCCTGCTTTAACGAGAAAGGAGTCGCCCAGACGACTGTTGATGACATCCGACAACGCAGTGGTGCCAGCACGGGCAGTCTCTATCACCATTTCCGGGACAAAGAGGCCATCGCTGCGACCCTGTATATCGAGGCTATGGCAGATCATGCGGGCCGTCTGATCGAGGTTCTACATGCCCTCGACCCGGACAGCCGCGAAGGGCAGAAGGCGGCGATCGGTACCATCGTGAAGACCTACGGGAACTGGATAGAGAAAAACCCCGAATTGGCCCGTTTTGTCTTTCTCGGGCGGTCAGTGGTGAGTCACCCGGAGGACCGCGAAAGGCTGGAGAAACAGAACCGCAGCCATTTGCGGCAGCTAATGGCTTTTTTTGAACCGGGAATCAGCCAGGGTTTTCTTAAGGAATTGCCTCTGTCTCTGTTCCATGCACTGGTTATTGGACCAGCACAGGATTATGCGCGGCAATGGCTCGGCGGCAGAACAGAAAAACCCATCACTGCGGTGCTTCCGGTGTTGTCAGAAGCGGCGTGGATGGGGGTTGGGGTGCTGCAGGATGACGCTGCAAATGAGGGCGGCGGCCCGGTGCCCGACTGAGGCGCGGATGCAAAAATTTTACAGCTCTGTATAATCAGCAACCCCTGATTAATGAGCGAGGAAGGTTTGCCTGATCCAAAACCGGCTGTAAGCCTGCGTATTCCAACCCTTACGGATGGTCTGTCCGTCTCTCAACTGATCGAGCGTTGTCCTCCTCTCGATCCCAATTCTTCTTACTGTAATTTCCTGCAATGTGGCCACTTCGCGGATACCTCTGTTGCCGCTGAACTCGGTGGCGACCTGGTCGGCTTCATCTCCGGATACAGAATTCCGTCCCGGCCAGAGACCTTGTTCATCTGGCAGGTTGCTGTTGATCAGCGGGCCAGGGGTATCGGCCTGGCCTCGGAAATGCTCCGGCATATCCTGCAAAGGCAACCCTCGGGTGCTGTCAGCCACCTGGAAACCACCATTGGAGAGGCAAACGAAGCCTCCTGGGCTCTTTTCAGGCGCCTGGCGAGAGAACTGGATGCCGACCTCCAGCAGGAAACCTGGCTTGATTGCGACGATCACTTCCAGGGGCAGCATGAGTCCGAAGTTCTGGTTCGGATCGGTCCTTTCTGATCCGCCTGTCCTGAAAGTCTGAAAACAGGCTTTCTTCGAAGCTTTCTTTTTAGAAACTACAAGTTAAAAAACCACAAAAGGTAAATGATGAAAATTTTCGACGAAATCGAATCCGAAGTACAAAGTTATGCCCGTTCCTTCCCCCGTATTTTTAACCGGGCCAAGGGTGAGTTCCTGTGGGATGAAGAAGGCAAGAAGTATCTCGACTTTCTGGCGGGTGCAGGCACGCTGAACTACGGACACAACAATGACCGTTTCAAGCAGGCGTTACTGGATTACATCCAGGAGGACGGAATCACTCACGGGCTTGACATGCATACCCGGGCCAAAGGGGAGTTCCTGGAGACCTTCAATGAGAAAATCCTGAATCCGCGAAACATGAAGTATGTGGTGCAGTTCACTGGTCCGACCGGGACCAATGCCGTGGAAGCAGCCATGAAGATAGCCCGTAACGTGACCGGGCAGCAGAACATTGTGACTTTCACAAACGGATTCCATGGGGTGAGTCTCGGCTCATTGGCAGCCACGGGCAACTCACATCACCGCAACGCGGCGGGGGTCAGTCTGAATGGTATTCACCGGATGCCTTACGATGGGTACCTGGGTGAGAATATCGATACCACTGAGTACCTCGACAAAGTGCTGTCCGATTCAAGCAGTGGTATCAATTCACCTGCGGCGGTGCTTGTGGAAACGGTGCAAGGGGAAGGGGGAATCAATGCTGCCAGTATCGAATGGTTGCGCAACCTCCAGTCTGTTTGCCGCAAACACGGTGTGCTGCTGATAGTTGATGACATTCAGGCAGGTTGCGGGCGTACCGGCGACTTCTTCAGTTTTGAAGAGGCCGGAATTGAGCCGGATATCATCACCTTGTCAAAGTCTCTGGGTGGATACGGTCTGCCTTTTGCTGTGGTGTTGATGAAACCGGAGCTGGATCAGTGGAAGCCAGGAGAACACAACGGCACCTTCCGGGGCAACAATCTGGCGTTCGTTACCGCCAAAGCAGCCATTGATGAGTATTGGTCTGATGACCGGTTTTCGAACGAGGTGAAACGCAAAGGTGAATACATCTCCGAGCGCTTGCAGGCCATAGTTGACAAGTACGGCCAGGGACGCTTTGCGACGCGCGGCCGGGGTATGTTCCAGGGCATCAATTGTGTCAATGGGGATATTGCCGGAAAGATCACTCGTGCCGCGTTCAAGAAAGGTTTGATCATTGAAACCAGCGGAGCAGACGACCAGGTCGTCAAGCTGCTATGCCCACTGATTATCAGCGATGAGAATCTGAAAGATGGCATTGATATCATCGAGACAGCCATCAAAAATGTTTGCGCCAATGAGCAGATACCCGGTGAAAATGTCTATTTTGTGGCTGTTTAAGCAAGTCATGCCAGCCGAACTGCCAGTGGCAGGACAGAATAAGATCCGAAAACAGACAGGAGCGAAGCGTGATCGTACGTAAACTGGCTGAAGCCAGAAACTCAGACAGACACATTGAATCCCCGGATGGCAACTGGAACAGTACCCGGCTGTTGCTCAAGAATGACAACATGGGTTTTTCCTTTCATATCACCACCATTCATGCGGGTGCAGACTTTCAGATGCACTACCAGAACCATCTGGAGGCGGTGTACTGCATCTCAGGAAAAGGTGAAGTGGAAACCCTGGACGACGGAAAGGTTTATCCGATAGAGCCAGGTACCGTCTACATTCTGGATCAGCATGACAGGCACCGCCTGCATGCTGAGAGTGAAATGGTCATGGCTTGCGTGTTCAATCCGCCTCTGAACGGAAAAGAAGTTCACAACGCAGAAGGGGCATACGAACTCGAGGCGCCTGCCTGCGAGTAAGCCGAATCGGGTCGCGACGGGAACCCGCTTAGAGGGGTTCCCCGTGGTCCGCTATCGCGTAAAACAGGCAGTCACTTTTGGCGATAAGCGGATTGGTGGTTATCATGAAGGCCCGCAGATCCTGCGCTGGAAATATTCGTCCATCTTCAATACGCAATATCTGGTCCAGCACATCGTGACCTGCTTCGTTCCGCGCGCGGAAATAAGCCAGCCCAGACTCTGCCACCCACCCCAGAGGCTGACCTTTGTGTAACACCCCGAAATTATGGTGCTCGATGTCAGGATTCAGCGTGATGCTCTTTCCTGTATCCCGCTGCAGATCATAGATAATGCTGGCTTCGGGGATGATCTCCACTCTCACAGGGTGCCTCAGTAATTCAATGTCCCAATCGCTTGGGGGGGGGATCAGAACCTGGGGTTCGGTGGCAAAACGGCAGAGCCCTTCCCAGGCTCTCTGGTGTGCGGCCTCGTCCTGGGCGCCCCCACATTCAATCGTGACTGTGGGCACTTTCTGTTCAGAGTACTCCATTAGTGCACCGAGCCTGAGTCCCGTCAGAATGAGTCTTTCCGTAAACAGGGAAGTCAGAGCCCGGTGCTCTGCATCATCCCGTATGGTCACACCAAAGGATGGCCCCGTGCCGCTGGTATTGTGAATATCAATCAATGCTTCGGGTCTGGTGACTGCCAGTGTCTGCAGAATGGCGGATGCAATCTGCCCTTCCCGGTCAAGGAAAGGCGGGTGAAAGCAGCGGTTCTGGTCGCGATGGCCAGGCCGCTGACGATGACGGAACATCGGGGTGATTTTAGCCGCTTCCACGGAAGCCAGGATGAATACCAGATTTGTTTCAGGGGTAAGACCCTCTGCCAGCCAGCGGTGCACGGCACGCAAACCGGAGGGTTCGTTGCCATGTAAAAGTGTGCAAAGTGCCCTCGTACGGCTCTTGTCCCGGCCGCTCTGCAGTATGACCGTCGGGCCAGGCAGAGAGTCCAGAAAGCTTTCGGCTGTCGGGGGCAGTGATTCCGGCGCAGGGTCGTCCATGCGATAAAGCAGTTCAGGCAAGTTCAAGGTTCCAGGCTCCAGTCGCCAACAGGTTGTCCTGTTTTCTGATGATTTCGGTAATGGGTAAGCATGCGGGTATGGGCTTCAGCTACTGAAGAGGCATCACTCCAGTCTTTGCAGTAGAGCGCAGTCTGCGTACGCTGCCACACCGACCCGGTCTGACCGTTCTGAAGTCGGTTGCGAATGACAGGAAGCAGACGGTCGATCTCAGTGGCATTCAGTTCGGAATCACGCAGCGCAAGTTCCACACCATCCAGGCATCCAGTAAGCACTTCGCCTGGTGTCAGCTCGCGAAGACTCAGAGTCTGCAGGCAGGGCCACACGAGTCGGGCCTTCAGTCCGTAGCGTGCTGCCTGGTAGAAATTGTATTCCGCGTATTCGAAGGGCAGCAGGGCGGTCAGCGTCGCCATGTGGGGCAACAGATAACGGGCCAGACCAATGGCCAGCAGCGCATTGGCGCTCATGTCTGTCAGGCTGGGCGGTGATGGCAGATAGCGGATTTCGATACGCAGATGGCCGTTGTTCTGAGGATCCAGGATGGCCCGGTTCCAGGGCCAGGTACTACCCATGTGCAAGCGAAGCTCTGAAAAGTCCGGCAGTCTGCCCGAGCCCCAGACTTTTACAGGATCCTGTTCTGTGTGGATTGGCAGCAAGGGTGGATAGATTGCCACCGCGCTGGCAAACAGGTTCCACGCGTCCGTTACCCAGCCATGGCCAAAGTCTACCCTGGCCAATCTGCGCCGGCGATCCACGTCAGAGCCCCGGCTATCGATGGACTGCTTGAACAGGGCTATACGGGTTTCTTCCCAGAGCCTTTTTCCGAATATTCCGGGCGAATTGCCTGATAGCGCGAGTACCAGAGGGGTGCTTAGCTGTATGGCGTTGTAGTAGTCAACAAACTCTGCAGCGGGTACGCGCCAATGAAGCTGGAAGGAGGTGTTTGCCCCTTCCAGCGTCACCTCGGGGCAGGTGTAGCGAAGGCTATCGGTTCCATCAATGTGGATACGGAAAGGTTCCTTACGCAGGGATTTCAGTGCGTCTGAAAGACAATGGTACCGGGGGACGTCCGTCATCATGCCGGAATCGATGTCTCCGGGGCTCAGGGTCGGCAAAATTCCGATGCTCACCAAATCCGCGCCCAGCGGATCGGCTGCGCGGTTTATGCGCTGCTGCGCATCCTGCAACTCTTCCTCGAAGGACAGCAAGGGTGAGCCTGAAAAGTTTTGCGGATTCAGGTTGTACTCAAGATTGAATCGGTTCAGTTCGAGGGTTAGCTGGGGGTCGTTGACGGCCGCAAGAATTTCCTGGTTGCAGGGGTGCACCGTTTGCCCCGCATTGACCAGGTAGTATTCCAGTTCAGCGCCCAGAGACTGTGGACCCGCGCCGAAGCCAGGTTCTCGCAGCACCTCCCGCAAGGTGCTGAGGCTGTCATGTAACCGCTGTTGAAAGAGTTTTCGGTCGTGGTCAGTGAAGGGTCTGTCCGGAATCGATTGGCCCATAAAGTCATTGTTCTCCTGCGCTCATTTCTATAGTGCCACAAACCGCAGGATGGTGAGATGCTTAAACTGGAAGCGCTGCACCCTTTCGCTCGGACCAGGGAGACTCTTTAACCGGCAAATGAATTAGCATTGAAACAGCTCCGACTCCCACACCGACCCACCAGACGAGGCTGTAGTTGTTGTAGATGTCATACATCGCACCACCCAGCCAAACACCCAGAAAACCTCCTAACTGATGTGAAAAGAACACCAGGCCGTAGAGCGTCCCCATGTATTTCAGGCCATAGATATGAGCAACCAGCCCCGATGTCAGCGGCACGGTTGCCAACCACAGCGAACCCATGGCAACGGAAAAAAGCACTACTGTTTCCGGTGTGATAGGGGTGATGATAAAGGCAGCTGAAACGAGTGTTCTCAACAGGTAGACGCTGGCCAGCAAGTATTTCCGTGAGTATTTGTTGCCCAGCCAACCAGCGCATAAGGTTCCGCCAATATTGAACAAACCGATCAGCGCAATGGAAATGGCGCCAAGACCTGAAGGCGATGTTATCCCAAGCGTGTAGAGCAGGCTGGTTGGGGCAATTGGGCCACACATTTCCGTAATGAAAGCCGGAAAGTGTGCAGTGATAAAGGCCAGTTGGTATCCACAGGAAAAGAAACCGATAAAAATAAACAGAAAAGATGGGTCTCGTACCGCACGCTTGATGACAAGACCCATTGGTTCTTCGTTCTCTGCGGGTTTATCTGGCTTGGGTACCCGCATGAGGAATAACGCCATCATGGAGAGTAGGATAAAGCCAGCGCAGACAACAAAAACTGATTGCCAGGGCATTTGGCTGAGAAGCGCATTGGCTACGGGCGGACCAACGATCTGACCCGCGGAACCGGCTGCCGTGGCAATCCCGAGCGCCATAGACCGGTGTTTATCTGAAGTCGCACGTCCGACCACTGCCAGGATGACTCCGAACCCGGTACCGGCGATGCCGAAACCGACCAGCATTTCCAGCATCTGATGTTGCCCAGGGGTTATCGCGAAGGCTGACAGCACCAGTCCGATGACGTAAAACGCACCTCCGGCCAGAATCGCTTTGCGATCGCCATATCGCTCTGCAAAGGCGCCAAAGATCGGTTGCCCTATTCCCCAAAACAGGTTCTGTATCGCTATGGCCAGGGAAAATGACTCCCGCGGCCATTGAAACTCCTGGGCAATAGGTAACTGGAACAGTCCAAACGAAGCCCGCACCGCAAAACTGACCAAGATGATGATGCAACCGGCGATCAGGACTGGATGGATCAGTCGGTCATGGTAGCCTGGGGAAGCGTTCAAAGTACGGCTCCCTGCCTGTCTGAAACTGGATTCTGCATCTGTAGCATTCGATCTTGTCCAAAAAGGAAAGCCTGAGGCCGCCAACGATACCACGCCACGTCGCATATCGAAGTAGAATTTGCACAAAAAAAAGGGGGCATCATCGATGCCCCCTTTTCACTGGATAAGAGACCGGATATCAGGGTGCTTCCTGGATCCGGGTATCTACCACTGCATTGTCATCGATATCATCGGCCAGGTTGAAGGCCGACGCTGCGTTGGGGTGGAACTGTTGCAGATACTCAGCGAGGGCATCCTGCTCAGAACCGGTTTCCGCAAAATCAGCCTGACCAGGATCTTCAGCACTCATATCGACACTGGTAGCCACGGTCGCATCCAGAACCAGATCCACGCGATTGGTCTGAGGGATGGGGAAGCCATCACCGCCGCCGGCAAGGAAGTTCAGAGTGACCATTCGGAACGGTCCCTGAGCGTTGTCTACGACACCACCGGTTACCACGGCAGTAGCACCGACACTCAGGTCAGTGACTTTGCTCCCAGCGGCCGCATCGGCATCATAGGTGAAGCTCATGCCACCGACTTGGGGGAAAGCACCCGCACCCACGGTGGTGACGGCATGTTCGATGATGTCCTTGAGCTCCTGCGCAGTCACGTCAACCAGAGTCAAGCCATTGTTGAACGCCAGAGCACTCTGGATATCGAACTGGGAGATGTCACCGTCCGCTTTGCCGGCAGCCGGAAAGGCTTCGGGCGGGAAGTAATCCAGGTCTGCAATATCCGTTGAGCCGGGAGGGTAAGCGAAGCTGCCGATATCCGCCCGGATACCGCCACCGTTCTTCAAGGAGATGACCGTTGTGGCATCGCGCTGCTGGGCATACCAGAGGTTGGCGTCCGCAGTCAGGTTGCCGAGGTTGGTTTCTTCAGAGCGCACAGAACCGCGCTGGCCGTTCAGGTATACGCTGGTGTTACCCAGGATGTTGCTTTCCTGTGCGATCAAAACCGTGTTTGTTGCGTCAACGACAGCGGTGACTGTGGCATCTTCTGTTCCGTTGACAGAATCGACCATATCCTGGTCAGCTACGAAAACACCGCTGACCACAGGGTTGATGCTGTTCAACTGGAGGATACCGTTCTGGTCGAACTCAACTACCAGACGACCCAGATATTTGTAGTCACCGTCTACGTTGACCAAAGCCACAGGTTCGTTACCGGCACTGTTGTAGATCAGAGGGTAGCTGTCAGCAGCGGTGTCGCCAGAGCGCAGACGGTCGTTTGAATCCGCCAGCAGGGTGTTAGAGCCCCCGGCAACGATGATGTCAACACCATCCAGCAGGCCGGCGAGTTGCTTTTCTACTGAGATCTGCTGCATGTGAGCCAGCAGGATCACCTTATTGAGGCCACTGGCAATCAAGGCATCGACGGAGACCTGAATGTCAGCTGCCAGTTCGGTGACGCTATCGTTTGCAGGCAGCACGGTGATGTCACCAGTAGAAGTAATGTCTTCCAGCGTGGGAGTGGATGCTCCCACAACGCCAATCATTTCTCCATCGACCGTGATCACTGTGCTGGCTGCCAGCGTGTTAGGAATGTCGCTGGCTTCCTGGCCATCCGCTGTAACCAGAGCGGCTACTGCTGCGTCGGTGCTGAAGTCGAGGTTGGCACTCAGGTAAGGGAACTGCGCACCGGTCCAGTTGCCTTCCGGGCTGATCAGGGCAGCGAAGCTGGAGGTGCCGGAATCAAGGTCATGGTTGCCTACAGCAGAGGCTTGCAGCCCCATGGCATTCAGATAGGCAATGTCTGCACGGCCATCACCCGGTACGGCAACGCCAGTGACCGTGGTGAAGGAGTCATCGCTGGAAGCCGTGTAGCGGGAACCCGGAATGTAGTTGTCGCCTGAGCTCAGGAAGACGGTATTGTCGGGGTACTGGGCCCTGAAACCATCAACCAGAGCAGAAACAAAACCGACGTTGGCCAGCGCATCTGCGTTTGAGCCATCCATATCGGCTAGGTGCAGAAGCTGCAACCGGAAGGTTTCGGCATCTTCAATTTGACTGCGTAACTCTGCGATCTCATCTTCCAGATCATCAACGTCACTCTCGTCAGCGTAGTCGCCGCAGGCGGCCAGGCTGGCGATCATGGCCAGCAAGGCAGCGCGCTGCAAAGTTTTATGATTCATACTTCTTTCTCCATTTCTCTTGTCTGACACATCTAAAAAAGGAGCCCCCTGAGGTTTCAGGGGGCAGATTTTCGGTTAGCGAAGGCGCAGGTAAGCCCACACATCCAGGAAGCTGATGCGACCATCTTGGTTCAGGTCATAGACTTCGCGCTTGGGTGTCACCTTCTTGAACAGGTTTTTCAGCAAGAGCTTGAAGTCGCGGAAATTGCGCTTGCCGTCGCCATTGAAATCACCGGGAATGCGGTCCGCCTGGAGCAGGAGGCTCACGACCAGTGGATCGTGATCTGAACTGCGGTAGGGGCCGACGTCAGTGAAAGCATAACCTTCTGCATCGGGATAAAAGCGCAAGGCCTGATCGTACTGAAGCTGATAGGCTTCCACCGAGTTGATTTGCCAGTGTGTTGCATCAACGACGTCTTCGAGTGCTTTGGGGCTGGCAAGTACGTGATCCAGGCTGCCTACCAGTCCGTTGCCGAAGAACCAGTAAGAGAAACCTTCAGGTTCGAATTCCTTGCCCAGATTTCTGTAACCGTAGGTTTTGGCGACTGGCACCGAGCTGCCCCCGTCTGCTGCGGTATTCACCGCAGTCTGGATGGTGTAGCCACGCTCCTCTGGTGAGTACTCAGTTAATACCGCCATCGGGTCTTCGGCACTGTAGGCATTCAGGTCGCCCAGAATGAAGCGTCGCTCAGGCAGTTCTGCGGACTCCATGGCTTCACCCAGGGTGACGGCCGCTGAGACCCGAAGCGCGTTACAACTTCCCTGGATGCTGTCAGTGGCTGAGGGACTGTTCTGGTCCTCAAAACATTCCGAGCCTTTGGACTTGAAGTGATTGACGACAGCAGCAAACTCCACACCACTCTCATTGTGACGGAAGGACTGCAGCAAGGCAGTCCGCATCTGCTGGGTGTCTCCGTTCTGGAGATCCTGCACGGGCATCGGGATTTCCTGAGACTCATCCACCGGTGTAACTACGGCCGCGCGATACAGCATGCCGACCGTAATGGCGTCTGTACCTATTGGCGTACCGTTAGCGCTGGCAATGAAGGTATAGGCTTCGCTCTCGCTGAGGGTGGCGTTCACGGCGTCTACCAGTGCCTGAATGGCGCTGTCCGAGGCAAAACCGTCGTTCTCCAGTTCCATCAGACCCAGTACATCCGCATCGACGCCCCGAATCGCTTCAACGATGCGCGCTTCCTGAAGCGCAAAGGCTTCGGCGTTATCAGCACCGCGGTTAGCGTCATAGTCAAAAGAGACAGAACCATCAGCCTGCACCTCGCCATTGAAATAGTTGAGAACATTAAAGCTGGCGATGCGCAGGTTGCCGTCTACCAGTACCGGTGAGAGCGGCCGGTTGTCGTTCACCTGAAGCGGAGACTCCGGGTTGATCCGGTACTCACCGAAAGCAAAATTCAACGGCCCGGTGGCGGACAGCTGATCACCCACCCGGATGGGGGTGGCGTAGCTGAACTGAGGGTAAAAACTCAGCTGTGAAGGGAAGCGGGCTGAGGTGCCATCTTCGATGAAGAGCCGGTTTCGGGCATTGGCTACTTCTACCGCATTGTACTCAGCGCTCAATGGTGCTGCGACATCACTGGGCTGCCGACGCAGTTCAGGACCAAGAACAACCTCACCGAATCGCCATAAATTGTTGATATCGGTGACAATCAAGTCCTGCACCTGGATGCGCATGCCTTCGAACTGTTCGAGCTCGCTACCGGCTGGCAGAGGCAGTTCAATGAAAGACACTGAGGGCAGAGTGGCACTGGCAGAACAGGAGACCCAGTCTTCAGACAACAGCCGGGTCAGGCCAAAGAATTCATTGACTTGTCCGGCCACGCGGACTTGTTCACCAATGACCGGGAATTCGGACGAACTGACAAAAATACCTTCAGAAGTCTGCGGGTTGCCGTCGCTGTCCTCGTCCTCTTCCTGCAGGAAGAAACCGTCGTTGCGCAGACCGGTCACCACAGCCTGAACCTGGACGCTCTGGTCGACCAGCGGAGAGCTGTTTCCTGATCCTTGAATGGCGCTGATCAGCGTAGCATCTGCTGCACAGTCAAGCGTTGGGCCATTATCGCCGCCATCACTACCGTCGCCGCCATCACCGCCGCCATAGGTTCCAAGGTCGTCCGAATTGTCGGTATCGAAGCCATCCCATTCAATCGCGGGGTCAAAGGCATCGAAGGCGTCTGAATCGGGTTCAGAGACGCTGGACTTCCGGCGCAGGGTGGCGTTGGCTGTAGTGGTTGGCGAACTGCCCCAGGTGCTACCGGGGTCTACACCAATCTGACCGATGGCATCAACAATTACACCACCCTTCAAGAGCACGACCGCATCGTCACCATTGAAGAAACCGGAGCCGCTGGTTGCATCAGCTTTGGAGAGGATATCCGCATTGGCATTCGAGTTGGCCAATACGAACACTTCGCCATCAGCCAGATTGCCAGACAGGTTGAAAGTGAATCCGGCAGAGGTGTTGCCGTTAAAGAAGTACTGGATTTCGTAAGGCGCCAGATCAATGTCGCCGCCCGTACCATTGAAGATCTCAAGAGCCTTGTTGTTGCTGGAACCTTCAATGTATTCGGAAATAATCAGATCAGAAGCCGCCGAAGCAGGCCCGGCTATGAAGCCGCACAGAGCCAGGCTGGTCAGAGCCGGACCTTTGATAAACTTTGACATCGTTTGGAATCCTTCCTGAAGAGGTTTTAAAACGCCTTCCTTGGCCCCTGACAGAGAGGTTCGACAGGTATCCTTGTGAGTCGGATCTTGCGGGTGAATTATGAAAAACAGGTGAAAGGAATGTTTCAGTTCGGTGAAAATGGATTGCAGAATGTGTCCGGCACAGATATCCCTATGTTCATGAAAACGCCTTCCTGCCCCGGGTCAAGACAATACAGTTGTCGATAGCAGGCCCAGCAGCGCACAGCCTGTAAGCACTTCCATAACACCGCGCCTGAACAGAAGCAGGGCACCCAAGGCGCCCAGGCAAATAGCCAGTGAAAGCCAGTCAGGGTCACTGGAGATACCTTCAGGCCACAGCACGTGATAGGCAAAAAACACCGCTAGGTTGATGATGACGCCGACAACCGCAGCAGTAATGCCGGTGAGTGGTGCCGAAAAACTCAGGCGACCGTGTGTAGTTTCCACCAGAGGGGCACCGATCAGAATAAACAGAAACGAAGGCAGGAAAGTAAACCAGGTAACCAGCAGTGCGCAGACCAGCCCAGCCAGAAACAGATTTTCGGCTCCATATAGTTGAGCACCGTAGCCGCCCAGGAAGGCGACAAAGACAACCACCATGATCAGCGGTCCTGGGGTGCTTTCTCCCAGCGCCAGGCCATCGATCATCTGGGTCGGGCTTAGCCAGCCAAAGTGGCTGACGGCGCCCTGATACACATAAGGTAGAACGGCGTAAGCACCACCAAAGGTCAGAAGTGCGGCCTTGGTAAAGAACCAGCTCATTTGCGTAAAGGTGTGGTTCCAACCATACAGGCCCCACAGCAGGCCCATCGGAACCAGCCAACAGAGTGCGCCAGCCATGATCAGTATAATCGTGCGGGACCAGCGGAAACAGGTGTCATGACCGGGCTGAACGGTCGACTGTACAGTTGCTGAGCCATCCGGAATGTCTTCGGCTTCGCCCTGGTCAAACCAGCCCGGACGGACGCGACCTGCGATATAACCAAAGACGCCAGCCAGAAGCACAATCAGGGGGAAGGGTAATTTCAGAGCAAAAATGGCGACGAAGGCGCCCGCTGCCAAAGCCCAGAAAAAGGCATTCTTCAGGGTCTTCGAACCGATACGGTAGGCTGCCTGCACAACAATGGCAGTGACTGCTGGCTTGATACCATAAAATAAGCCGGCGACCCAGGGAACATCGCCATAAACCAGATATACCCAGGAAAGCAGCACCAGTATAAACAGAGAAGGCAACACAAAGAGAAGGCCGGCGATTACGCCACCCAGGCTGCGATGCATCAGCCAACCGAGATAGGTGGCCAATTGCTGGGCTTCTGGCCCAGGCAACAACATGCAATAGTTCAGAGCGTGCAGAAACCGTTTTTCTGATATCCAGCCCCGTCTTTCCACCAGCTCCTGGTGCATAATGGAAATCTGACCTGCGGGGCCACCAAAGCTGATGAAACCGAGCTTCAGCCAGAACCGGAAGGCAAGCCAAAATGGGATGTCTGTTTTTTCTGGGGTAGGGGAGGTCATTCGGGGCTAGCTAAAGGTTGATGCTGCGTGTACGAGCTGAAAGCCGACACTAAGAAATTTTAATGACATTTTGATGACAGTGCGGTCACGGATGCCGACCATGCTTGCTGTGGCAATTGATAAAGCAATGCCGTGACGATCCGGTCGCATAGGAGACACTCTTGGGCTGCTCTTCGATGCCTCCTACAAAAATTGCGGTCATGAAGTAGTTGCTGTTAAGAAGGCTCCTTTGCTCCAGGAACCAGTCATTCTGCTTGCAAAATCATCAGGTCAGAGAATTACTTGGATGGCCACTTACAGAAAAACTCTTGTCTAAACGTATCCCTTCGGATACATTTGCCGGATGTATTCTATTCTCAAAACCGACGACTTCAATAACTGGCTATCGGGCTTACGTGATTCCAAAGGAAAGGCTCGTATCTTGGCTCGGTTACGGTCAGCAGAACTCGGAAATCTTGGCGATTCCGAGCCGGTTGGTGAAGGTGTCAGTGAGATGAGGATTCACTATGGTCCGGGCTACAGGGTGTATTTCAAAAGAACAGGGAAAGTATTGATCATATTGTTGTGTGGTGGGGACAAGTCTTCTCAGAAAAGGGATATCAAGAAGGCAAAGACCCTGGCTGCGGAGTTGGAGGAGTAGATTATGGTTAATATTTCAAAATTCGATGCGGCTGATTACCTGGATAGCGAAGAAGCTATCGCCGAGTATCTGTCTGCCTCATTGGAGGACGATAATCCAGATGTTTTTCTGGCTGCAATCGCTGATGTAGCCAAAGCTCGAGGCATGACCGAAATAGCAAGAATGACCGGCTTAGGCCGTGAAAGTCTTTACAAAGCACTCGCGCCCGGCGCAAAGCCTCGCTATGACACCATCTTGAAAGTGCTGAATGGTCTTGGCGTAAAGTTGTCAGTCACGGTTTGAAGTGCTGCTATCAGAAT
>JAUIAZ010000385.1 GCA_030427465.1 Gammaproteobacteria bacterium
GTGGATCTGCCTGGATTTACGACGTTTGATCGGTGATTCCTGATGCATCAATCCTGCTCCCAGCTAAACTCAACCCGGTTATTCCTGATCGGGTAACTCTGAAAATTCACGGGGGCACCGTCAATCGAGACAATTGCCTTGTCAACGGCACCAACGACAAAACTTAATGGGGCCTCTCCGGTAAACGTAACTGACTGACCTTCACGGAACAGCCGGACCACACGCTTGTTGTTGGCATCCCGCACATCAAACCAGCAGTCACCGATAAACCGGGCACTGACGATAACCTGAGCCTGCGCCCCGGCGTCCCCGGATGGCTCCGGCTCAGAATCTGGCACTGCCACCTCAGGCTCGGAGGCCCTTACTGCGCCATCCACAGGCTGGAAGCCTGACTGCCGCACCAGGGGGGCCTCTGCCGGCGGCAGGGCAATCTGAAGCTCAACGCTCTGACCCGCCTGTACGGGTTCGGGAGCCGAGGCCTCAAGCGCAGACATTTCATCTTCCAACGCCATGGCCTCGCCATCATCGGAACCGTCTGCTTCACTGGCTGCCTCGGCTACCGGTTCTGCTTCCGGCATTTCCGTATCGGCTTCCACCGCCACAATGGCTTCCTGCGCCTCAGGCCCGCTTGTACTTTCCACCGCTGGTACGGCCTCTCGACCGGACTGAGCGAACCAGTAGAGGCCGCCCACTACAATGACGCCGAGCCCCAGAAGCCAGAGCCCTACCGTGGAACGCTTTGCAGCTGCCGGATTATCTGTGAGGTCTGCCGGAATCTGTGGTCCGTTGCCCCCGGACAGATTGCGAGAGGTCAGAATTTCATCCAGCTGTGCGAGCACGGGGCCTTCCGCCATCCCCAGCAACCGGGCATAGGATTTGACATAACCTTTCAGAAAAACCACACCGGGCAGTTCACTGAAACGCTCATTCTCAATGGCGGAGACGTATCTTGGAATGATGTGGAGACTTTCAGCCGTTTCCTGGATGGACCAGCCTGCCAGTTCTCTGGCTTTTCTGAAACGCTCTCCCAAGCCGTGCATATCAGGGCTCGGCGTATCGGGCATTCTAGTTCTCCCTGGCCAGTTGGCGATATTCTGCCGAGTTAGGGAATTCGTTTTTGAAGAATAGCATCAACGATGCTTCCTTGTTTTTATCGCCCAGAGCGCGGGCAATTTCAACCCCGAGTTTCAGGCTCTTGGGGGAGTGCTCAAGATTTTCATTGCGGATCCTGTCCCAGAACACATAGTAGTAATTGCTGGCTTTCTGGTATTCCTGTTTCTGGAAGTGCAGTTCCGCCAAAGACAGATAGGCCTGAGGCTGGCTTCGGAGCAGACGAATGGAACGCTGGTAAGCCTCAATCGCATTATCGGTCTGACCAAGTTCGTTATAGACCCGACCCATATTTGAAAAGACTTGCGCCCGGTTGGCAAAGGCAATATCAGACGATGCCAGCTTCAGCTGCTTCAGGGATTCCTCGTAGCGTTTCTCCTGATAGAGAAAGGCCGCATAGTAGGTCCGGCCCAGAGTAAAGTCGCCATTGTATGAGAGAGCCTGTCGAAAGGCTGCTTCGGCCTTTCCGGTCTCCAGCTGACTTTGATAGATCAGGCCAAGAACAGCATGGGCTCTCGGATGCTTGGGGTTAAGCTCAAGGGCACGCTCAATACGTTGCATGGCCAGATCGTATTCGCGCTCTGACAGATAGGCAGCACCTACATCAACATACTGTTCAACCGCCCGGGATTTTGAGGCCTTGGACCCGACGCCACCCGTCGTCTCAGTGACACAGCCAGATAACAGGAGCAAACTGAATAAAACGGCCAGAGCATAAGGCAGGCGCAAAATCACAGACGAGTTTCTCCCTCGCTTATGTTCACAGCATTGATATAGCGGGCTTGCCGACGCGTCCGGTCTTCAACCTGGCCGACCAACTGCCCGCAGGCTGCATCGATATCATCCCCGCGCGTGGTGCGAATGGTGGTGATATACCCTGCTTCCGCAAGCACACGGTGAAAACGCATGACGGCGTTACGGCTGGGTCTGCGGTAATCGCTGAGAGGGAAAGGATTGAAAGGAATCAGGTTGACCTTGCAAGGCAAATCCCTGAGCACTTCGACCAGTTCACGTGCGTGCTCGGGTTGGTCATTAACCCCTTCTATCAGCGTGTATTCTACCGTCGCCTTGCGGTGGTTATCCGGCAACTTGCCCAGATAGTCACGGCTGGCGCGCATCAGTTCACTGATGGGGTACTTGCGATTCAGTGGGACCAAAACATCACGCAGGGTATCATTGGGCGCATGCAGGGAAATTGCCAGAGAAACGTCCGTCACCTCGCCCAATCGATCCAGAGCCGGCACCAGCCCGGCGGTGCTGATGGTCACCCGGCGCTTGGACAAGCCGTAGGCGAAATCATCCATCATCAGGCTGCAGGCACTGACCACGTTGTCAAAGTTCATGAGTGGTTCGCCCATACCCATGAATACCACGTTGGTAATAGCCCGTTTTTTGGAGTCTGCCGCATGCCCTAGCGCCCGGGCAGCAACCCATAGCTGACCAATAATTTCAGCGGAGCTGAGGTTGCGATTGAAACCCTGCTTCCCGGTAGAGCAGAAACTGCAGTCAAGGCTGCACCCGATCTGCGAGGATACGCACAGGGTTCCGCGCTCATTTTCCGGAATGAAAACGGTCTCAATGCGGCTGCCCCCGGCCATCTGCATGACCCATTTACGGGTACCGTCCGCCGAAACCTTGTCGAGCACAACTTCGGGCACTTCGAGACTGACTTCCGCCTCGAGCTTTGACCGAAGGGCCTTGCTCATATTCGTCATGTCTTCAAAGCGGGTGACACCCTGCTGGTGTACCCACTTGAGTAACTGGGACGCACGAAAAGGCTTTTCACCAATTTCGGTAAAAAAAGCCTCCAACTGCTGCCGGGACATCCCCAGCAGATTGACCTTCCCGTGCTTCTCCATGACTTCAGCCATCAGCCGCGTGGGCAGATTTCCTTGTCATTAAAGAAGTAGGCGACTTCGCGCTCTGCAGAAGCCGGGCTGTCGGAGCCGTGTACGGCATTGGCATCAATAGACTCGGCAAAATCTGCACGGATGGTGCCCGCGTCCGCTTCTTTCGGGTTGGTCGCACCCATCAGCTCACGGTTCTTGAGAATGGCACCTTCGCCTTCCAGAACCTGAACAACTACTGGACCACTGGTCATGAACGCCACCAGATCCGGGAAGAAAGGACGCTCTTTGTGTTCGGCATAGAATCCTTCAGCCTGCTCCTGGGACAGGTGCAGCATCTTGGCAGCCACAATTTGCAGACCGGCTTTCTCGAAGCGTGACAAAATTTCACCGATCACGTTCTTGGCTACGGCATCAGG
>JAUIAZ010000386.1 GCA_030427465.1 Gammaproteobacteria bacterium
TCCGCCCGGCAGATCTGAAGAATAAACCGAAGCAGAACAATCGTGATGTAAAGTGACCCGATGATCTGCACAAGATCCATTAAAAGCAGCATGTGATCCTCTGTTAAAAGCGATGTCGATTCATATAGGCCAGGCGTCTGGTTGAAACCATTCAGTCGAGCCGGGGTGGTTCCTCGCCGGCCAGTGTGTAGGAACGCTGCCAGGCTTTCAAGATGGCGCTTTGCACCTGTTCAGAAAAACCGTTGTCGCGCAGGTGAAAAACCGCCTGCTCAGTGGTTCCGCCAGGCGACATGACACGCTGTTTCAGGGTGGCCGGTGCGTCTTCAGAGGCCTGCGCCAGGCTGGCCGCACCCAGCAGGGTCTGACAGGCGAGTTCCTTGCTGGTGTCGGCAGACAGGCCCATACGCTGGCCGGCCGCTATCATGGCTTCCAGCAGATAGAACCCATAGGCCGGCCCACTGCCTGACAACGCGGTCACGGCGTGCAGCTCGGCCTCAGCCGAAACCCGGCGCACCCGGCCAATCGCCGCAAACAGGCTCTCGATCAGTTCGAGTGTTCGGGGTTCCACATTCGCGGCAGCATATAGGCCAGTCGCACCTTCGTGTACCATCGCGGGGGTATTCGGCATGCAGCGTACAATCGGTACGTCTCTCCCCAGCCAGGTTCTCAGCTGGTCTGTGGTAACACCCGCTGCGATGGAAACCACCGTGGCCTCGCGGGTATGCGGGCCCAGCGCTTCGCAGACACTCTGCATGACCTGGGGTTTGACACACAACAGGAGGATATCGGTATCGTTCATGAAGTCGCTGGCTTCGTGGCTGGTTACCACCCCGTAGCGCGTATTCAGCCGTTCGAGCTCTTCGGCACTGGGGCCGCAGACCTGAATCTGTGCCGGCGGAAACTTTTTCTCAACCAGCCCGCCGATTATGGCGGTGGCCATGTTACCTGACCCGATAAAGGTCAGGCGCTCATTGCTGTGTGACATTCGCATGCTGAAAGCTATTCCTTGGGCTCTTTTCTGGGGGAGCGGGCACCGAATATCCGTGAGCCGACACGTACAATCGTTGCCCCTTCTTCAATGGCGATGAGATAGTCGCCGGACATCCCCATGGACAGGGTATCCAGTTGGGGGTGGTCTTTCCGCAGGCGGGACTGCAGCAAACGCATTTCACGGAAGGCCTGGCGCAGTTCGTCTTCACTGGCCCCGGCTCTGGGAATGCACATCAGCCCCCGCAGACTCAGGTTCGGCAGCTGGCTGATTTCCTGCGCCAGAGCCTCGCATTCCGGCAGCGTCACGCCGGCCTTCTGGCTTTCTCCGCTGATATTGACCTGAATACACACCTGTAGCGGCGACAGGTGCGGGGGTCGCTGCTCTGACAGTCTTCTGGCGATCTTGAGGCGGTCTACGGTATGCACCCATTGAAACGCTTCCGCCACATCCCGGGTCTTGTTGGACTGCAGCGGGCCGATATAGTGCCAAATAATGTCTTCATGCGTTCGCAGGTCAGCGATCTTCTGCAGGGCTTCCTGCACATAGTTTTCACCGAAATCGCGTTGTCCGGCCTTATATGCGGCTTCCAGCAGTGCGACGGGGTGCGCCTTGCTGACAGCCAGGAGCTTGACCGGGTGGCCAGCGGCTGCGGCTGCCTTTTCTATTTCCTGCCTCACGCTTTTCAGTGGTTCTGCTATGCTTTTCATGTTTATTCTGGCTGTGTCCTGCCGTGCCTGATTGTGGTGCCGGAACAGCGCCTTTTTAAAACTCTTACGGGGTTAGGAATGGATATTACTGAACTGCTGGCCTTCTCTGCAAAGCAGGGCGCGTCAGACTTGCACCTTTCAGCTGGTTTGCCCCCGATGATCCGGGTTGACGGCGATGTCCGGCGGATCAATCTGCCGGCCCTTGAGCACAAAGAAGTGCATGCGCTGATCTACGACATCATGAACGACAAACAGCGCAAGGACTTCGAGGAGTTTCTGGAAACCGACTTCTCCTTTGAGGTGCCCGGCGTGGCCCGTTTCCGGGTTAACGCGTTCAACCAGAACCGGGGTGCCGGCGCGGTGTTCCGTACCATCCCGTCCAAGGTGCTCAGCATGGATGACCTGGGCATGGGCAAGGTCTTCAAGGACATTGCCCTGAAGCCTCGCGGCATGGTGCTGGTGACCGGTCCGACGGGTTCCGGTAAAAGTACCACGCTGGCGGCAATGATTGATTACGTCAACGACTCGCGCTACGACCACATCCTGACCATTGAAGACCCCATCGAATTCGTGCATGAGAGCAAGAAGTGTCTGGTCAACCAGCGGGAAGTTCACCGGGATACGCTGGGATTCAGTGAGGCGCTGCGCTCTGCCCTGCGGGAAGACCCGGATATCATCCTCGTGGGTGAGATGCGGGATCTGGAAACTATCCGCCTCGCACTGACTGCTGCCGAAACCGGGCACCTGGTGTTCGGCACCCTGCACACCACCTCAGCGGCAAAAACCATTGACCGGGTGGTCGATGTGTTCCCGGCCGAAGAGAAAGCCATGGTACGTTCGATGCTTTCCGAATCGCTGCAGGCCGTGGTCTCACAGACCCTGCTGAAGAAGGTAGGAGGTGGCCGGGTGGCCGCCCATGAAATCATGATCGGTACACCGGCAATCCGGAACCTGATCCGTGAAGACAAGGTGGCCCAGATGTACTCGGCCATTCAGACCGGCGCGGGGCTGGGCATGCAGACCCTGGACCAGTGTCTCACCAACCTGCTGTCTAAAGGACTGATCACGCGGGATTCTGCGCGTGAGAAAGCGAAGATGCCGGAGAACTTCTAAGATGGATTTCGAAAAGCTGCTGATGATCATGGTGGAAAAAGGGGCGTCTGACCTTTTCATCACCGCCGGTGTGCCGCCCAGCATCAAGGTGCATGGGAAGATGGTGCCGATTACCAAAGCCCCCCTGAGCCCTGAACAGGCGCGTGAAACTGTGTACGGGGTGATGAGTGACAAGCAGCGGCAGGAGTTCGATGAGGCGCTGGAGTGTAATTTTGCCATCAGTGCCCGGGGCATTGGCCGATTCCGGGTGAGTGCTTTCTATCAGCGCAATCTTTGCGGCATGGTGCTGCGCCGGATCGAAACCAACATTCCGAAGATTGAAGATCTTGGCCTGCCCGAGGTCATCAAGAATCTGTCCATGGTCAAACGCGGACTGATCATCTTTGTGGGCGCAACCGGTACCGGTAAGTCGACCTCGTTGGCGTCAATGATCGGCTATCGCAACAAGAACAGTCGCGGCCACATCATCTCGATTGAGGACCCGATCGAATACATTCACCAGCACGCCGGCTGTATTGTGACCCAGCGCGAAGTGGGGATAGATAC
>JAUIAZ010000387.1 GCA_030427465.1 Gammaproteobacteria bacterium
AGAGGTAATGGCCTGACGCGCCACTTCATTAAAGGCGATGTTCTGGGCACTCAGGCGTGGCGTGGAGGCGATCACCACTGCGTGGCGAAGCCGGTCCGGGTAGCTGATGGACCACTGCAGGGCCTGCATGCCACCAAGGCTGCCCCCGACGACGGCCGCCCAGCACCCGATGCCCAGCCGGTCGGCCAGACGTGCCTGGCTGTGTACCCAGTCTTCCACAGTAATTACCGGGAAGTCGGGCCCGTAAGGCTTGCCGGTCGCGGGGTTGGGGCTGATGGGGCCGGTGGAGCCGGCACAACCCCCGAGGTTGTTCAGGCTGACCACAAAGAAGCGACGGGTATCGATGGGCTTGCCCGGCCCGATGCAGCTTTCCCACCAGCCCGGTTTTTCGTTCTCTTCTTCGCTGTAATAACCCGCCGCATGGTGAGAGCCACTCAGGGCGTGGCACACCAGAATGGCATTGTCGCGGCGGGCATTGAGCTGGCCATAGGTTTCATAGACCAGCTCATACTCGGGGAGTACCTTCCCGCAGGCTAACTCCAGGGGGTCAGTGAAAATGGCAGTTTGTGGCTTCACCAGCCCAACGGAATCCTCCGGAAAGGTTCGACTCATCAGTCTAGCGGACGGCCCCCGGCAGGTTGACGACTTTCTGTTGCAGTGATTGTGGCGCAGGACGGCGCAGACGACGCTGAATGTTTTCAGCTTCCTGTATTTCCGAGCGGATGTCCTGAATCATTTGCTGCAGTTTTCTCTGTTGGCTGCGGGTGTCCCGTGCGGTGGCACTGAGTTCCTTCAGGCGCTTGATCTGGTGCTCCAGGCTCTCCTTCTGTTCCAGAGTGTTCTGGAGCAGAGGCATCAGGGCTTCCTGGGGCCATCGCTGGGCATCTTCGCTGACACCGAGATACAGATCCCGCGCTTCAAGCACTAGTGTATTGAAAAAACGCTTCACCACAACCGTTTGTTCGGAAAAAAGTGTGCTGGCCTGGAGACGGAAGCGCTCGGCGCGGTTCTGCAGCTGGCCTAACTGATCCAGTGTGCGCTGCAGATCGAAAGGGCGCGGTTCCAGCTGCTCACCGCCTGGCAAACCCTGGTTATAGCGCTGATAGATGGAAGTCACCATTTTTCCGGCGAGGACGCTTTCGTGGCGCAGATTGGCGAGGTCATTTTCCAGGGCATGGAAAAAATTGACGATGGAGCGCCCCATGCCCAGGGTGGTCCAGCTGCTGACCAGTTCTTCCTGAGTCAGTCGGGCATGCTGTTCAAAGCGCTCGGAGTTCACCAGGCGACCGAGAATCATGGCCTGTGATTTCATCAGGCGACGGCTGCTTCGCAGCGTGAACAGCTTCTTGTAGTAGAAGTTGTAGTCCGCCTGGGTTTTGGTGGTCAGTTCCTTCAGGTAATCCGTACCGACGCCGCCTTCCTCAATCCGCTCCAGGCGATCGCTCAGGCTGGCTTCACGCGCACTCAGAATACTCACACTGTTTTGCAGCATGCCGAGAATGTCAGCAACGAGCTCTGTCGTCACCTGCTTTTCCTTGCGGGTAATCAACTGTTCGGCGATCAGTTGTTCCAGCTCTTCCAGCCGGCTTTCCTGTAACAGCTTCTGGTCGCCGCGGATGCGTCCGATCAGTCCCTGTCGCGCAGACAGGGGCAGCACGGACTCAATATCCAGTCCCAGTTGTTCTGCGGTGGAAATGCGCACGGTTTCAATCATCGCCCGGGTTTCTGCCGCACTGCGCAGCTCATCCATCAGGGTGTCGATTTTGTTGAGCACGGCGAATTTGAGGGTATGGCTCTGCGGGTCGTTACCGCGCAGGTGGCGCATCCAGATATCCATGTCGCTGGCGGTGACGCCGGCATCGGCATCCAGCACAAACAGGATCGCATCTGCCCGCGGCAGCATGCTGACGGTGAGCTCCGGCTCTGCGCCCAGTGAATTGAGTCCGGGGGTGTCCAGTATGCGAACGCCCTGACGCAGAACCGGGTGATCCATATTGACCAGGGCATGACGCCAGGCAGGAATCAGGACCTGACCGGGATGCTCAAGATCTTTTTCCAGGGTACCCACATCAAAACCGAGTTTGCGCGCCTCTTCGAAGGACACGCTCTTGCTTTCGGAGACCTGGTTCAGCAGCTCGCGCATGGAAACCGGATCATTGGTGCGCAGAGGCAGTACTTTCCAGTGGACATCATCTGACTTGTAGTGGGAAACAGGGTGCTCCTGGTGACGCGTCTCGATCGGCAGCAGCTTCAGGCAGGGTGTTTCGCTGGGATCAAAGAAAATTTCGGACGGGCACATGGTGGTGCGCCCGGCCTGGGATGGCAGCATGCGCTGCCCGAAACCGGTAAAAAACAGGGCATTGATCAGTTCGGTTTTGCCGCGCGAAAACTCTCCGACAAAGGCGATGGTCAGGCCATC
This sequence comes from Gammaproteobacteria bacterium, assembly GCA_030427465.1. Classification (GTDB taxonomy): domain Bacteria; phylum Pseudomonadota; class Gammaproteobacteria; order Pseudomonadales; family Oleiphilaceae; genus JADJWY01. The sequence continues at coordinate 2,420 of JAUIAZ010000387.1, forward strand.
GCTTTTCAGGCGCTGAATGCGTCCCTGCAGCTTTTCCGTGATTTCATCGGAAAGCAGAGAGTTTTTGTTCAGCCAGCCCTGGTAACGTCCGATTTCCCGGCTGATTCCCTTGCGCCACTGATCGTAGGCTTCTACCTGATGATTCAGACCATCGTTATCCATGTAAAACACTCCCCCGCGAGCATCTAAATGCTGATCGGCCGGACGGTCCCCGCCGCCCGCACACAAATTGCCGCTGACACTGTACGACAAAGGTCAGTAAATACAATTTGTTACTGTTACAGCCAAGGCTATCCTGTAACGGGCTGTCAAGGTGGCGTGATCTTTTGTAAGGTCGTGACGCCGTTCTCACTAACTCAGCCGTAACGACCGCTCAGCAGGCCGTTCAGGATAAACAGGATCAGCATCAGGATCATGGGTGAAAGGTCAAGACCACCGGTCTGGGGCATCAGCCGTCGGATCGGTGCCAGCACAGGCTCGGTGATCTGATACAGAAGTTGGGCTCCGGGGTGGTAGCTGCCGGGTGCCACCCAACTGATGATGACCACGAGAATCAGCGACCAGGTATAGAGCTGGATAAAGGAACGCAGCAGTTCCAGCAGACTGAGGCCGAGAATCTGTGCCCAGGCACCTGCCAGGCTTTCCAGAGGAAGCTGGCTGAGGACCATGACCAGAAGGGCCTGGAGGATCAGAGCCAAAACCAGTGAGGCAGTATCCACACCCTTGATGCTGGGGATGACCCGACGTAGGGGAATCAGCAAGGGGTTGGTGGCCTTGACGATGAACTGTGAGATCGGGTTATAAAAATCCGCCCGGCAGATCTGAAGAATAAACCGAAGCAGAACAATCGTGATGTAAAGTGACCCGATGATCTGCACAAGATCCATTAAAAGCAGCATGTGATCCTCTGTTAAAAGCGATGTCGATTCATATA
>JAUIAZ010000388.1 GCA_030427465.1 Gammaproteobacteria bacterium
ACAACCCGGAAGAAGACCAGACGGAAAAAGGCTATACCGGAGGTCTCTACAATGAAAGCGAACTGAGCGACAGCTTCCGGGATCTGCAGAAGAGTGATGGCGCTCACGACTTCGGCGATGACGAAAATGATGACGACAAGCTGAACGCGGATGAAAGCTGGGCTGAAGCCATGCTTCAGGAAGATGCGCCCAGACTGCGCAGGAACGAGCCCGCCCTGACGGAAGGGCCTGAATTTTCCATGGAATCCGACCCTGCCATGCCTGCCAGAGGCGCATCTGCTTCAGATGTGGCTCTGCGCGCCGAACCACGTCCCGGGCTTGAAAGTTATCGCAAGGATCCGGTTCGTCTGCATGAGCGCGAAGAGCTGACCGGCAATTCCCTGAAAAAAATCGGCATCGGGCTGGTTCTCTTCATCCTGGTCATGGGGCTGATCGTTCAGCTGGCCTACTACCACTACGAAAAACTCGCCCGCTTCGAATCCATCAGACCCATCTATGTGACCGTGTGTGACCAGCTCAGACCGCTCACTGGCTGCCAGTTACCCGAACTCGTCGATATTGAACAGATCCGCAGTGAAAACCTGGTCGTTCGAAGCCATCCGCTGGCAAGAGATGCACTGATCATTGATGCCTCTATTGTAAATGATGCCGGCTTTCCACAGCCCTACCCGGCCATCAACCTGAGCTTTGCCGACCTGAATAACAACATCGTCGCGCGACGGGTCTTCCAGCCGGCGGAATATCTGCCCAAAGACCGTGACATTCCAGCCGAACTGCCTTCAAGGACGCCTGTTTTTCTCTCACTGGAATTGCAGGATCCGGGCAAGGAAGCGGTGAACTACACCATTACCTTCCTGGAGGCTGCTGGAGAGCCGGAAAAAAACGATTAACAAACAGTCTTTTTTAAATTTCAAGTCTTTCCCCGCCCTCTCCATCTGAGTATCATTAGCAACCCTGGGCTCACGCCTATTTTTTAACCAGCCGCTCCCAGACACTTACCGCCATGCGCATCGGACCTTACGAACTCGAAAGCCCGGTTATCCTCGCTCCCATGGCGGGTGTGACGGACCGCCCCTTCCGACAACTCTGTCGCCAGCACGGCGCTGCACTGACCGTCTCGGAAATGATGGCGGCCAACCCGGAACTGCGAAACACCCGCAAATCGAAGTTGCGAATGGATCATAATGCCGGATGTGGCATCCACTCGGTACAGATTGTCGGCCATGATCCCCGAGCCATGGCAGAGGCTGCGCGCTACAACGCCGACCAGGGTGCTGAAATCATCGACATCAACATGGGCTGTCCGGCAAAAAAGGTCTGTAACAAGGCTGCCGGGTCATCACTGCTCAGGGATGAAAAGCTGGTACAGAACATACTCGAAGCCATCGTAGATGCCGTCAGTGTCCCCGTTACCCTGAAGATCCGCACAGGCTGGTGCCCGGATACGCGTAACGCACTGAATATTGCCCATATTGCCGAATCTGCAGGTATTCAGGCACTCACGATCCACGGTCGTACTCGGGCCTGCCGTTTCAAGGGGACTGCAGAGTACGAAACCATTGCCGCCGTAAAAGCACAAAGTCGTCTTCCGATCATCGCAAATGGTGACATTGATTCCCCTGAAAAGGCTGCCCGGGTCCTGCAGATAACCGGGGCCGATGCCATCATGGTCGGCCGTGCAGCCCAGGGGCAGCCGTGGTTACTGGGACAGATCCGGGACCATTTACAGGGCCGGACTTATGCCAAGCCACCAGAGCTTCCGGCGGTCGCACAATTCCTGGTCGGACACGTATCCGAACTGCATGAATTCTATGGGGAACTGGCCGGGTTGCGAATTGCCCGCAAGCATGTGGGATGGACCCTTTCCCGGCTTGGTAACCATGAATCGTTCCGAAAACGCTTTAACAACACCGAATGTGCAAAGCAGCAGCTGACCCTACTTCAGCAACTGCCGGAACACATCACCTTGACCAAAAAGGAAATAGCAGCATGACCACTGACACCGTCATACCTCAAGAGAACGCACAAGCTGAAAACACTCTGGTCGTCAATCAGCCAGTCGACAGCACCATGACGCTGCGCGACAGCGTTGACCAGTCCCTCGCCAACTACTTCTCACAGCTGGATGGTGTGGAAGTCAAGGATGTCTACGCGATGGTACTGAGCGAAGTGGAAGCCCCGCTTCTGGAACAGACACTGGCTTTCTGCCGCAACAACCAGACCAAAGCCGCCCAGATCCTCGGTCTCAACCGTGGAACCCTGCGCAAGAAACTCAAGCAGTACGGCCTGCTCTAAGCACCGACCAACGTTTCAATCAGAGTCAGAAAACAGGAGCCCTCAATGGCCTCAAAGGAGCAATCACTCCGGCGTGCCCTTATCAGTGTTTCCGACAAGACCGGCATCGTGGAGTTTGCCAAAGGTCTTAGCGGTTTTGGTGTAGAGATACTATCGACCGGCGGAACATTCAAGTTGCTGAAAGAATCTGGCATCCCCGTCACGGAGGTGAGTGAACACACCGGTTTTCCTGAAATGATGGATGGCCGCGTCAAAACACTGCACCCGAAGATTCACGGGGGCATTCTGGGCCGCCGGGATATCGATGAGGCGGTGATGACTGAGCACAATATCGCGCCGATCGACCTGGTCGTGGTCAACCTCTACCCCTTCGAAGCCACGGTCGCCCGGGAAGACTGCACCCTCGAAATGGCGATTGAGAACATTGATATCGGTGGCCCGACCATGGTTCGCTCTGCCGCCAAGAACCATAAAGATGTCGGCATTGTGGTATCTCCCGCTGACTATGACTGGATCCTGGAGGCCTTGCAGGGCAATGGCGGCCACCTGACCCTGAAACAGCGCTTTGATCTCGCAGTAAAAGCGTTTGAACATACTGCCGCCTATGACGGAGCGATTGCCAACTATCTCGGGCGCCTGACTTCGGACAACGAAAACAGCCCCTACCCACGCACCTTTAATCTGCAATTCGAGAAGGCAGAGGATCTGCGCTACGGGGAAAACCCGCACCAGTCAGCCGCTTTCTATCGTGAGCGGACGCTATTGGAAGCCTCGGTTTCCAGCGCACGGCAGATTCAGGGCAAGCCGCTGTCCTACAACAACATCGCGGATACTGACGCCGCTCTGGAGTGCGTGAAACCACTCGCGGATGCGGCTTGCGTTATCGTCAAGCACGCGAACCCCTGTGGCGTGGCGATTGGTACGGATATTCGCCAGGCTTACGACTTGGCCTATGCGACGGATCCGACCTCTGCGTTCGGTGGCATCATCGCCTTCAACCGCGAACTGGATGCCGATACAGCCAAGGCCATCATCGACCGGCAGTTTGTGGAAGT
>JAUIAZ010000389.1 GCA_030427465.1 Gammaproteobacteria bacterium
CATTCAGCCCTGATTCCATGCTAGGGAGATTCGGAGAGAGCGGCGGTGAAGAATTCAGCCGCTGGAATGTGAAAAATTCACGGTCGTCCTGTTCAACCGCAAACCGGGAACTCTGCGTAAAAGAGGGTGCCGCCTTCGCTGGCCGGCTCAAAGCCAATCTCGCCCTTCATGAGCTCTACCAACTGGCGGGAGATATAAAGACCGAGGCCGCTGCCTCCGACTTTGCGGGTGCTTGAACCATCAGCCTGGGCAAAGCGCGTAAACAGCTTGTCACGGAAGGCCTCCGGGATCCCATCTCCCTGATCCAGAATACCGACACGTACCCGCTGCGGCGCACCCGGAACCAGGGGGGGGCTCAACTCGGCAGACAGCGTAATAATTGCGCCATAGGGGGAAAACTTGGCGGCGTTGGAAATCAGATTGGATAGCACCTGCTGAAAACGCAGACGGTCTACCTTGATGGATACCTCCGGGATATCCTGTACCTCGATGCGGGAGCCGAACTTTTTCACGTAGGCCTCGTTGGAAGCAGTCGCTTCGGCAATCAGTGCCTCCAGCTCCCAATCCAGCATTTCCATCTTGATGCCGCCGGAATCCAGTTTCTCCATATCGAGAATATCGTCGATCAGCATTCTCAGACGGGCGCTGTTGGCCTCGGCTATGCTCAGAAGCTCGTGACCCTTGTCTTCCAGCTTGCCTCCTATTCCCGCTTTCAGCAGGCCGAGTGTGCCGCTGATGGCGGTGAGTGGGGTACGCAGCTCATGGCTGACGGTAGAGATAAACTCATTCTTCAGGCTATCAATGCGCTTCTTTTCGGTCAGGTCTCTCATCACGCCGATGAAGTGCCGTTTCCCTTTCAGTTCGACTTCCTGAATGGAAAGCTCAATCGGAAACTCGCTGGCATCTGAACGGCGACCAACCACTTCACGCCGGGTGCCAATGATTTTGGCTTCACCGGTGCGCAGGTAGTTCTGAATATAGTCATCATGGTGTTGGGCGATACGGTCCGGCATCAGGCAGGCAATGTTACGGCCGATGATTTCTTTCGGGTCGTAGCCAAACAGCTTGGTGATGGCCGGGTAGGCGGACTCCACAATACCTTGCTCGTTGATGGTGGCGACGGCGTCCTCCACGGCGTCGAAGATGGACTGCAGACGCACAGACGTGTCGATGGCCTGACGGGCAATATCCTCCCCTTTGCGCTGGGCCAGGCGTTTTTGTCTGGCCAGGGAGAGCAAGACCCAGAACAGTAGAACATCAATGATGGCGCCACCGATGGCAATGATCACGGGCTGGTTTTTCTCGGAGCCATGGCTGAAGCCGGGCTGGCTATAGACCGTGATTTGCCACTGTCTTCCTCCCAGTGGCAGATTCAGTACTCTGCTGTGATCAGCGCTGTCGACCGCCTTTTTGAGGTCGGCATTATTCAAGCCCGCCACGCTTGTGTACATCAGGTCGTTCTGCTCAAAGCGGTGGTCAAAAATGGCGTAATCTATTCCGGAAGCTTCCTGTTCCAGAATCCCCCGCATGAGATCGCCCATGCGGAAGGGGCTATAGACAAAAGCCCGGATATTCTGACGTCGATCGTCTACTGTTTCCCGCGGCATACCTTTCTGATAGACCGGCAGATACATCAGAAATCCGTGCTGCACATCCTCTGAGGTTTCCTGAACCAGGGTCACGCGCCCGGAAATGGCCATTTGTCCGCTGTCGATGGCGCGATCCATAGCCTCCCGGCGGGTTTCCTGAGAGTACATGTCATAGCCGAAGGCACGCTGGTTGCGCCAGTCAAAAGGCTCCAGAAAAACAATGGCCGTATAGAAGTCGCGCTCACCGGCCGGCTTGACTTCGTAGTCGGGAAAGCCTTGCTGCCTGATGGCTTCGATGTGGGATTCCAGCTTGTCCGGTTTGATGGCCAGGCTGTAGCCATAGCCCAGCAGACCGGGGAAATTTTTCGGTAGGTTCAGCTCCTCCACAAAGACTCGCCACTCTTCTCTGGATACCGACTCAGAGGCCTCAACCAGGCCAACTCCAGCCTTCAAAATCAGGAACTGTTCTTCCAGACGCTCTTCTATACGGAGTTGAAGGGCCTGCGCTTCGAAAGCAAAGCGGTCACTGATGCGCTGGTTCACGTAGTGATCCGCGAGGAAATAGGCGCTCGCAGTCACCGCAATCGACAGAGCCAGAATGATCCAGGCAGTCCGTTCGTTGTGAACCCGGTCAGCGAAGGAGGTGTCGGATTGCCCGATGGAGTCGGAGGTCTTGGCCATATACCACAGGTTTGTGATTTGTCAGTCTCTGAGTGTAGCTCCCGTCGGCTTTTCTGCCCAATGAAATTGTCAGACAGTTATCAGACTGTTGGCAGATACCTGACCTTGTTTTAACGCAGGTTGAGTTTGTGTAAAACCTCTGCCGCTACGTTTTCGCTATAACGGTGAACCTTCCAGCTTTCCGGGTTCCATCCTTTGACGAAGCGGTGGAAGTCTGCCCACGCAATGCGGTACAGCGGGCGCCAGTCTGCTTCCAGGGTGGCGATGTCCACGGTCGATTGCCTCCGGCTGAGGGCCGCTTCCAGACAGGTAAAGTAGTGATCCAGTAACTGGTCCTCCTGAGCCGCACATTCCTCAGCACCCAGACAGGAGCCAACCAGGTAGGCGAGGTCCTGCATGCCACAGCCCATCCCCACATACTGAAAGTCCACGGCAGCAGCATTCAACGCGACGGGATCAAAGCAGAAGTTGGCCATCTTGGCATCCCCATGGACCAGTGTCTGGAAAGAGCTTTGGCTGAGCAGCCGATCCAGTTTCGGGGCAGCTTTTTTGAGGGCCTGGTCTTCGAGCGCTTCCAGCTCATGGGGGCGCGTAGCGAGGTGCCAGTAGGTCCCGCGTGGCCACAGGCCGCTTCCGGTATGGCCAAGAAAACGGGCGTGAAAACTGCCAAGCCAGTCAATGGCTGCCATCAACTGCCAATGCTCGCCGGCTGTTGTCCGGTCAGTAAAGCCTGAAGCATCCAGATCTTCGAGGATGAGCCAGAGTTGCTTGCCGGCAAATTCCCACACGGCATGGCAATGCGCCACACGACATGACTCGTCACACAACGCCGCATGATCCCGGTACCAGTTCGCTTCTACCTCATAGGAGGTCAGTTTTCGCTGATGGCCGATATCTGTGGCCCAGCCCCGGGGGTGTTCAGACGGTGCCTTCAGATTGATGTGCTTGACGATAACAGAGGGGTGTCGCCAACCCATCACGGGAACTCGCAGAATCTCTCCGTAGCCGCTCCAGAGGCTCTGCAGCGACACGGACTCTCCGAATTCCTGCACCTGTAGCAGAGATTTAAGCTGCCTG
>JAUIAZ010000390.1 GCA_030427465.1 Gammaproteobacteria bacterium
CACACGGTATCCAGGGGCCGGGTCAGGTGACGCAATCGTCGTGCAATCCCCGAAGCCAGCTCATCCAGTACGGTTTCGCTGTAGGACTGCTGCAGTTTGTGCCAGTCGGAAACCCCCAGCAGCAAGTAACTGCAGGCACCACCGCGACTCTCGATCTGGCGCAGGCTATCGGTCAGACGTTCGCGGGCCAGACGCTGATTACCCAGGCCGGTGGCCGCATCCAGGGTGCTCATGTCCATCAGCATGCGGTTGTTTTCCATCAGCAGCTGATTGGCGACCAGCAGGCTGTTCTGCATGTCGGCCAGACGGTCGGCCGCATACACCCGGGGCAGCAGCTGCTTGGACATTTCGCTTTTGTTGATAAAGTCATCGACACCCCGGTCAAAAGCTTCACTCAGGGCCTCAACACCTTCCCTGGCTGTCAGCAAGATCACATAGGTGAAATGATTGTTCTGCTCATCCAGCTGACGTACACGGGCAGCCAGTTCCAGACCATCCATCTCTGGCATCAGCCAGTCCGCAATCAGAAGACTCACCCGGCGACTCTCCATCATGCGTAGCGCATCCATCGCGTTGTTTGCTGTGCGCACATCATGGTAACCGGCTTTGCGCAAGGTTTTGGTGATAATGGCACTGCTGAACTTGGCGTCGTCTACTACCAGAATAGAAAGATCCAGATTGGGCATATTATTATTTCTGTCTCGATTACTTCGGAAGGGCAGGTTCAAAACCTGTAAGTTTGTGTAATCATAGCTGCCCGATTGAGATTGTCCATGACCTCTGTGACAATTTGCGGGACATTCCCCGAATTAGCCAAAAGGATTCACAGGAAATTCTATGCCTTCATTTGATGTTGTCTCCGAATACGACCGTCACGAAATGACCAACGCGGTCGATCAGGCCAACCGAGAACTGGATACCCGCTATGATTTCCGTGGGGTTGAAGCGTATTTCGAGTTAGAAGAGGGGCGCGTTGTCCTGGCGGCAGAGAACGAAGGTCAGCTGGAGCAGATGGCCATGATGCTGCGCACCTCTCTGGGAAAGCGGAAGCTGGATATGCGGGTACTGGGGCAGGCTGAGGCATCGAAAGCCGGCAAGCAGGTCAAGCGAACCTATCCCCTTCAGGCAGGTATTGAAACCGCGAAAGCCAAGTCCATGGTCAAGAAGATCAAGGACAGCAAAATCAAGGTGCAGGCCCAGATTCAGGGCGACCAGGTTCGGGTGACCGGGAAGAAGCGCGATGACCTGCAGGAGGTAATGCAGCTGTTGCGCGGTGACGAGTCCTTCGGCATACCCCTGCAGTTCAACAATTTCCGGGACTGAAGCCGGGTGCGTGCCTGGCGCGATGCGCTGGCAGTCTACCGCAAGCCGGTGGTACTGCGACTGTTTTTCTTTGGCGTCTCTGCTGGACTTCCTTTCCTGCTGGTTTTTTCCACGCTGACTGCCTGGCTCGCCGACAGCGGGATTGAGAAAAGCACCATCGGTTTTTTCGGCTGGATCGGGATTACCTATTCGGTCAAGGTTTTCTGGTCGCCCATCGTTGATCACCTGAAGCTGCCTCTGCTGAATCGCTGGCTGGGACAGCGTCGAAGCTGGATCATGCTGGCTCAACTCGGCATCGCCTATGGTCTGTTTGCGATGAGCAATATCGGGCCACATGGAGATCTGTTCTGGTTTGCGGTGATGGGTGTTCTGGTGGCTTTTTCTTCGGCCACCCAGGATATTGCGATTGATGCCTACCGCATAGAAGTGGCCGATGACGATCTTCAGGCGGCACTGTCTGCTGCTTATGTTTTTGGCTACCGTGTGGCCCTGTTGATTGGCGGCGCGGGGGCTTTCTATCTGGCCGATTTCTGGAGTTGGCAGCTGGCCTATCAGGCCATGGCATTGCTGGCAGTATTGTTGGTTCTGATCACGCTCCTGTCCCCGTCTCCGGCAGTTCGCCGGGCTGCCGAAGAAGATGAACTGGTACTGGCGATTCGGGGCAAGGGAATTGCCCCTGTCATCAAGGCCGTTTTGGGTCCCTTTGTTGACTTTGTCCGACGCTACGGCCGATTTTCTCTGGTGTTGCTGCTGCTGGTGGGTTGTTATCGCATCAGCGACATCATCATGGGTGCCATGGCTAACCCGTTTTATCTGGAACTGGGTTTCAGCAAAATACAGATCGCTGATGTTACCAAGATATTCGGGTTCTTCATGACCATCCTGGGTTCTTTCGTTGGTGGCCTGCTCGTCGCACGCTATGGTATCCACCGGATTCTGGTGATGGGGGCCATCCTGGTTGCGGTCACTAACCTGCTGTTTGCCTGGCTCAGCGTACAGTCACCGGATACTTCCAACCTCGCCATTGTGGTAAGTATGGATAACTTCAGTGGCGGCCTGGCCATCGTCGCATTCATTGCCTTTCTGTCCAGTCTGACCAATCAGCATTACACCGCCACGCAGTATGCGCTGTTCAGTTCCCTGATGACCTTGCCGGGTAAATTTGTCAGCGGCTTCAGCGGGGTTATGGTCGAGGCAGTTGGTTTTATGGAGTTCTTCCTTTGGGCGGCGGTGATGGGGATTCCTGCCATTCTGCTGTCTTTGCTTGTGCTGGTTCGCCAGCGAAGGCTGCAAACCCAATCGCAGCCGGATTGATCGGGCATCAGATTGCTCTCTTTGATCTGGTGTGGATCCAGCTTGTCAATACCGACTGGGAGCAAAGCGGAAAAAAATTCAGTTGGATTTATAAAGTGTGACGAGTGTCGCGGCACTTGACCTGCTTTTTGCCCCTGCTTTTCTATTGGGGTACCGTGAGCGATCATTCGTATTCCATACTAGACAGGCTTTGTAGTGAGAAAAGTTTTAGTAACAGGGGCAAATGGTTTTTTGGGGTCTTTTGTTTGCCGCGAGCTGCTGGATCACGGTTACTCGGTTCGGGGTTTGTGTCGGCCTACCAGTTCACTGGACAATGTAAAGGGCTTGGACCTCGAGTGGGTTCACGGTGACGTCAAGGATCCCGAATCGCTGAAAGCGGCCATGAGTGGTGTTGATATGGTGGTTCACATCGCAGCACTCTTCAGAGAAGCCAAGCATCCAGACAGCGAGTACCACGCAGTCAATGTTCAGGGTACAGAGAATGTATTCGATGCCGCGATTGATGCAGGGGTGAGCCGAATTGTGCATTGCAGTACGGTTGGCGTACACAGCCACATTCCTGATCCCCCAGCGTCAGAAGACGAAGCGTATCGGCCGGCAGATATTTACCAGCAAACCAAATGTATCGGTGAAACCCGGGTCAATGAGTACTTCGAAAGTGGAAAAATAGAAGGAGTCATAATCAGGCCG
>JAUIAZ010000391.1 GCA_030427465.1 Gammaproteobacteria bacterium
AGCCTGTTTCCACCGTATCCGGGTCATTGCCGTATTCTGGATGTGGGCATGGGCTGTTTCTGGGGCGCGGAAAGGCTTTTCTGGCAAATGGATGGGGTGCATGTCACCGCAGTTGGCTATGCCGGTGGTTTTACCCCCAACCCTACCTATGAGGAAGTCTGCAGCGGCCTTACCGGTCATACCGAGGTTGTTCGCATCGTCTACGAGCCGGAGGCCGTGTCACTGCAGGCCTTGCTCCGGGTTTTCTGGGAGTCGCATGATCCGACACAGGGTATGCGTCAGGGGAACGATCAGGGAACCCAATACCGCTCCGCGCTGTATACGCAGGATAAATCCCAATATGAGGCCTGTCAGGAAAGCCTGGCGCGCTATCAGGATCAGTTGCTGGCCCAGGGCTATCCCCAAGTCACCACTGAAATCCGTCAGTCAGTTCCTTTCTATTATGCGGAGGCGTATCACCAGCAATATCTGGAGCGCAACCCGAACGGCTATTGTGGTCTGAAGGGAACTGGGGTGGCCTGTCCGGTGGGCTAGAAAGCGTTTTAGCCAAAAAAGGCCACATCAGCGTGGCCTTTCCTGTTTCACGTTTTTTATCACTCTGCACCCCTGCACCGGAGTAAGGGCAGGTGCGAAGTTCAGTCGGCTTTGCGGGCCTTGGCAACCAGTGCCTTCACACGGCCTTCGAGGTCTTCGCGGGCCTTCTGCAGGCGCGGCAGAACATCGGTTTCCAGACGCTCGCCAGCCTTGAGACGGGCATAGGCGGCCATCATGTTGGCATTCCAGTTCAGGCTGCCACGCAGATCATAGGTGGCGACATCCAGATTGCGACCGAAAGTTCTGATGTCCGGGTTTTTGGCGCGGATACGCTGAACAACGGCATTCAGGCTGTTGTCTTCTGCATCGAGTTCGGCGCCGAGTTGATTCAGCACACGACGACCTTCGGTTTCTGCTTTGGCCCACTGCATCTGCAGGGCGCTTTGTACACGACTGCGAATTTCGTTGATTTGCGCAGTTGAGTTCTTGATAACCTCTTGCATGGGAATTCCTCATCTCATTCAAAGATTCTGAGCACACTCAGTCGAGGCGATATTAAGCGCTGAAAGTAGAGCATTCACCCTAATTTTCCCGTTCCGGATCAGTATTCCAGCACAAAGCAATGATTGTGATATGGGCCGGTGTGATTGCCTCAGCAATGGTTTACACTGCGGGAAAATGACAATAAAGGCATGACATGGACGAACTACCTGACACCGCGACCGGCAACAGCCACCTGCCCGGGTTGCGGCTCTTGTGCATAGATGATCACCCCCTGTTTCTGGAGGGCCTGGCGGCAGTGCTTGGCAACGAAAAAAGTCGGGTGGAAGTGACCACGGCGGCGACGATGGACGAAGCGCTCAGCCACCTTCACAACGGGGAAGATTTTGACCTGATTACACTGGACTGGTCTCTTCCGGATGCCAAGGGTGGGGCATTGCTGCGCTACATCCGTCAGCACCAGTTGTTTATTCCGGTGCTGGTAGTCTCTGCCTCCGAGAACCCGGTGGATCTCTCGCTTGCCATGAGCAGCGGTGCTTCAGGCTTTGTCAGTAAATCACTCGGGCGCCAGGCATTGCTGGAAGGCATCAGCCAGGTTCTGGCCGGTGAGCGCTACGTCAATGCGGGTGAACTAGAACGTCAGGCCGAGGAAGCCATTGAGATCCCCGCACTGACCTCGCGTCAACTGGAAGTGCTGGAGCGATTGGGCAAGGGCTGGTCCAACAAGGAAATCTGCGCTTCGCTTTGCCTGACGGAGCACACGGTTAAAACCCATGTCAAAGCCTTGTTCCAGGCCTTTCAGGTCAAGAACCGCACGGAGTGTGTGCGTAAGGCTCAGACACTGGGCATTCTGCCGTCCTGAGCCCTATCTGATGGCGCGGCAGAAACGAGTTCTAGCCCGAGCTCTTCACACAGCTGCTCCAGAGCGAGACGGACGCGCGCAGGCTTAAGGGGCAAGGGAATCGCGACGCAAGTCAGAGAGCGCTGCCGGAGCCTTTCCACCATGTCCGATGTTCCCCCCAGCAGAAGCACGCCACGGATACTGTCCGAAAAGGTGTCACCGAAAGGGGGGCTGCCAGCGAGCCTGTCCGCTGATACCACCAGGATGTCGTCAGCATCCGTCAACTCACCAGACGCCTGGCATGTCCTGAACTTTGTTTGCCATTTTTGCAGCCACTGATTCAGCTCCGCACCCGCGTCCCCGCCGTTATCGTCAGACAACACAATGCCGGCTGTCTTGCTAGGCTCCTGCATGACCGGGCTGGCAAGGGTCAGTGTCAGACAGAATCGGCTGCCGCCTCCCGGCGCATTCGTCAGGCTCAGAGGGGTCGACAGTAACTCGCTTAGCTGCCGGACAATAGACAGACCAAGGCCCAGTCCTTCCGTTGTAGAAGACTGCCGGAAAAAGGGATTGAAAATGGGCTGGCGCAAGTTCTCTGGGATACCACAACCGTTATCTGTTACCTCCACCACGAGCTGTATGCCACGAACTTCACCCTTTATCTGGATTTCGCTCGCACCACTGTGTTTGAACGCATTGTCGATCAGGTTCCGGAAAATACGGCTGAGCAGTAAAGGGTCGGACCGCACCAGCGCGCCGCGAGGCATATCCAGCGTGAGTTTGATGCTGCACTCCTGGGCCAATGGCCGAAACTCTTCCGTAATGGCAAATACCAGAGGATAAAGCTGCAGAATCTGGGTTTTCGGCTGTATGGCCCCCGCATCCAGTTGCGCCGCTGCCATTACCGCGTCATTCAGGGAGCTGGACTGGGACAGCGCTTCACGAATCCGTCCAAACAACCGTAAGGGGCGCGGATGAGGGTGGCTTGCCTCGAGCTCATCCAGCAGCAGAGACACGGCGAGCAGAGGCTGCTTCAGGTCATGGCTTGCACTGGCCATCAAATGGGTTTTGCGTCCGTTTTCTTCCTGCAAGGCCTGTCGGGATTGCTCCAGTTGACGCTCACGCAGGAAGTTGGTGCGCAGGTTGTACTCCTGAATATAACTGCCAACCAGACCCATCAGGTTGGTGGTGGCGAAAAAGATGATCTGATAGCCGAAGTCCAGCGGATTTCGGGTGACCTGGCTTTCTATCAGCAGATAAAGCACGCTGGTTACCAGTGAAATGATGCTGACCATGAGAAAGGGCATCATCATCATGAAATAGCCGAAAAGAATCAGCAGCAGCAAACCCTGGTAGGGCAGGTAGGTATCGGTGAAATGGCCCAGAAAAACGATCAGGCTGACTGACAGGCAGGCTGTTGCGTAAGATGTGCCGTACGCACGCATGAAG
>JAUIAZ010000392.1 GCA_030427465.1 Gammaproteobacteria bacterium
ACTCGATATTGGTATATCCAGCCGCTTTGATGGTATCGACCGCTGACTGATGCACGCCTTCCAGCAGCAGGATGCGGATCTTGTCCTTGTCGAGAGAAGTTTGGGTCATGGCCTTAGTCACCTTGTTTAACCGCCTAAATTAAGTCACCTTGATAACGCACAGTGAAAACACATCGCGAAGCGTGCCACCGGGTCGGGTAAGCCGGACAATGGCCGGCCTTCTGCCAAGCCTTCTGCCGAGCAAAAAAACAGTGCCCCGAGGAAGCAGCAGCAACAAAAAGGCGCGTATGATAACATACATTCCCTCAAAATTTTCTAGTGATACACAGCGGTAGATAAGCATGACAAGTCTTTCATCGGACGCCCTTGCCGGAATCCTGCGGGAATGCATCAGTGGCAAGGTACTGACAGATCCGGATTCCCTGCAAACCTATGGCCGTGACTGGACGCGCAAGCACCCGCCGGCGCCTTCGGCCATTGTTTTCCCGAAGTCGACGGAAGAAGTCCGTCAGCTGGTTCTGGCGGCAAACGAGCACGGTTTCAAGCTCGTGCCCAGTGGCGGCCGGACCGGGTTGAGCGCGGGTGCGGTGGCGACGGCCGGAGAGGTCGTGGTCGCGATGGATCAGATGAATGCCATCCGGGATTTCAATGCCGGCGACCGCACCGTTCTGTGCGAGGCGGGTGTTGTCACCCAGCAGCTGCAAATGTTCGCGGAAGAGCAGGGGCTGTACTATCCGGTCGACTTTGCCAGTGCCGGTTCCAGCCAGATCGGCGGCAACCTGTCGACCAACGCGGGTGGCATCAAGGTCATTCGCTGGGGGATGAGCCGGGACTGGGTGGCCGGTCTGACGGTGGTCACCGGCAAGGGCGATATACTGCAGCTGAACCGGGATCTGGTGAAGAACAACACGGGCTATGATATGCGCCACCTGTTCATTGCCGGCGAAGGCACGCTTGGCTTCATCACGGAAGCGACCATGAAGCTGACTCGCCCGCCTGAGAATCTCACGGTGCTGGTGCTGGGGCTCAGCCATTTCAGCCACGTCATGTCCGTACTGGCCAGTTTCAACCAGAAACTGGACCTCACCGCCTTCGAGTTTTTCTCGGATAAAGCCATGCGACACGTACTGGCAGAAGCCGACCTGCCGGAGCCGTTCGCTGAAAAGGCTCCTTTTTATGCCTTGCTGGAATTTGAGTCGCGCACCGATGAAGATCTGGAAACCGCCATGGGACTGTTCGAGCACTGCCTGGAAGCCGGCTGGGTGGTTGATGGCGTCGTCAGCCAGAGCGAAACCCAGGCGAAAAACCTCTGGCGCCTGCGCGAGGGTATCTCGGAGAGTATTGCCAAGCATACCCCCTACAAGAACGATATCGCGGTCGTTCCCAGTAAAGTTCCGGATTTTCTGCAGCAGATCGATGAAATTGTGGCGCGTGAATATCCCGACTTTGAGATCATCTGGTTCGGTCACATCGGAGACGGCAACCTGCACCTGAACATTCTCAAGCCGGAGGCACTGCCACCCGAAGAGTTCTTCAAACGCTGTGAGCAGGTTAATACCCTGGTGTTTGAAGTGGTCGAAGCCTTCGGTGGCACCATTTCGGCGGAGCACGGGGTGGGCTTGCTGAAGAAGGACTATCTGGGTTACACCCGCTCAGAAGCCGAAATCGCCTACATGAAAGGCATCAAAGCGGTCTTTGATCCGAACAACGTCATGAACCCGGGCAAACTGATCGACCTATGAAATCCCTGACCCTGAACGGCCAGCCCTTTGCCGCAACACCCGGAAAAGTCATCTGTGTGGGGCGTAATTACGCGGAGCATGCCCGTGAACTTAACAACCCGGTGCCAGCGCAGCCCCTGCTGTTCTTCAAACCGGCTTCGGCGCTGCAGCCGGTCACTGAGCCCATCAATGCTGTTTTCAACGGTGAGACTCTGCATTATGAAACCGAACTGGCGCTGCTGATCGGCAAGACCTGGGGTTGTGGCAGTCAGGGCCGCGCGGACGAAGTGGTGGCGGGAATCGGCCTGGCCCTGGATCTCACAGCGCGTGACCTTCAGAGCCGGCTCAAGCAAAAAGGACACCCCTGGGAGCTGGCCAAGGGGTTCGACGGAGCCTGCCCACTGTCAGACTTTGTATCGCCGCCCGCCGAGGGTCTGGAGCAGCTGACTTTTACTCTGTCCATCAATGGCAACATCCGGCAGGAAGGCCGGGTAAGCGATATGTTGACGCCTCCGCAAGCATTGCTGGAATACATCACCCGCTACTTCAGCCTGCTGCCTGGCGACATTGTACTGACCGGCACACCGGCGGGGGTCGGAGCGCTGCAATCCGGTGATGTCTTGTCGCTGGGTAGCAGCTTCGGCGTGCAGGCTTCTACCCGGGTACGTTGAGATACCGGAAAGATGAAGGGGCCCCGTATACCGGGGCCTGTCTCTGCGGATTCTACTCTGTAGACACATCTTCGCTGGTGGCAACCGGGTCGGCTGCCGTTTCCACGACTTTCTCTACCCGCTGAATCACAATGTCTTCCACGGGCACGTTCTGGTGCGGGCCTTTGAATCCGGTGGGCTTCCCGGCAATGCGGTCAACCACATCCATGCCCTGCGTCACGGTGCCGAAAACCGCATAGCCGTGCTTGCCATTGCGGTAATCCAGAAAGTCATTGGTGACCAGATTGATGAAAAACTGGGCTGTGGCGCTGTGGGGTTCCGGCGTCCGGGCCATGGCCAGGGTGCCGCGCTGGTTTTTCAGGCCGTTGTCAGACTCATTACGGATCGGCGCCTTGGTGGCCTTCTGCTGGAACTGGCCGTCAAAACCGCCCCCCTGAATCATGAAGCCGGGAATCGTGCGGTGAAAAATGGTGCCATTGTAGAAGCCGTCTTCGGCATAAGCCTTGAAGTTGGCTGTGGTGATCGGCGCCTGCTGTTCGAACAGTTGGATCCGGATCTCCCCTTCAGAAGTCTGTATCACCCATTCCGAGGCCGATGCCATAGCGGAGTGGAGGGCCAGGCTGAACAGGCCTGTAAACCAGAGTGAAAGGTTGAAAGTTCGCAGCATGATGAAAGTTCCTGAGCAGTCGTAAAGCCCCCAGTGTAAAAGTATTTTCGGGCCAGGGAAAAGCCTGAAGCGGATCCTTCTCATGAGAAGCATGATTCCTGGGCTTTTTTGGCGTACAATGTCGGCCTTTTTCACCTAAGTGTCGAGGCTATATACATGACAGAACGAGTTCAGGTTGGCGGGTTGCAAGTCGCCAAAGCCCTTTATGATTTCGTGAATGAGCAGGCAATTCCGGGCACAGAAGTTTCTGCGG
>JAUIAZ010000393.1 GCA_030427465.1 Gammaproteobacteria bacterium
TTCGATTCAACTCGGCTGCCATCCTGAGCCTGTGTCGTCACGAATGGCCGGGGAACGTGCGTGAACTGGCGAACCTGGTCGAGCGACTGGCCATTATGAACCCCTATGGTGTTGTAGGCATCAGCGAGTTGCCGCAAAAGTTCCGGCATGTTGAGGAAGGGGAGGAGGATCTTCCGGAGCCGCCTCCCGCCTACAAGGGTGAACCTGGCCTGGTGGGTATGAACCAGCCGGCACTGCTTCCGGTGAATGGGCTGGATCTCAAAGAGTATCTTGCAAACCTTGAAAAGGACCTCATCAAACAGGCACTCGAAGATACCGATGGGGTGGTTGCCAGAGCGGCAGAAAAACTGCACCTGCGGCGTACCACCCTGGTGGAAAAAGTCCGGAAGTACGGTCTGAATATCGATGAGCCCTGAGGCTTGCAAAGCCTTCTGTAAGCCGGTTTGAATGTCAAAAAAATGACCGGCGCCATTTCTGATATATCTAACCTTCTGAAAAAAAAGAATAAAAAATATTGGCAAGCCTTTTGCTAAACATCCTGTGAATCGTGTTTCCGTCGTCAGAATGCTGACACGAGAACCAGACACTCAGGAGAATGGTAATGAGTTTGACCAACACGAAAGTCCTGGAAGCCCTGCCCGCCGGTGTGATCATCCTGAACGCACGTGGCCTGATCAAGGAGTGCAATCCGGCAGCCACTGCCTTGCTGGGTGAACCACTGATTGGTGAGCGCTGGTCTGCTGTGATTGAACGCAGCTTTGCACCTCAGGCCGATGACGGACACGAAGTCTCCCTGAAGGATGGTCGTCTCATCAGTGTTCAGACCTGTTCGCTGGAAAATGGTCCCGGGCAGCTGATCCTGCTGTCTGACCTGACGGAAACCCGCGCCCTGCAGAGCCGGGTCGCGCGCAATGAAAGATTGTCGATGATGGGGCGGATGGTCGCCTCACTGGCTCACCAGGTGCGTACACCACTGTCTGCAGCGATGCTGTATGCCAGTCACCTGACCAAGCCTGACCTGCCCTCAGAAAAACAGAATCTGTGTGCCCGGAAGCTGCTGGATCGCCTGAATCATCTGGAGCAACACATTCAGGATTTGCTGATCTTTGCCCGCGGCGACTGTCCGGTGGCTGAACGCGTACTGGCTTCTGACCTGATGCAGTCCGTCAGAAATGCGGCTGAAACCATTATTCAGGCCAGCGATGTCAACATTGAATGGGATCAGCGCGGCGGCAACCCCTGGGTGGTCTGCAACCGTGAAACCCTGGTGGGCGGCATTCTCAACCTGGTCAACAATGCGCGGGACGCGCTGCGCGGACAGGCTGACCCACAGATTCTGGTGCAATTCCGGACCCGTGAAACCGGCGAACTGCTGATTCGCGTGCAGGACAACGGCGTCGGCTTCGACAGCAGAACCGCCGAGCGCCTCAAGGAAGCTTTCTATACCACCAAGGGCCAGGGTACGGGCCTTGGGCTGGCTGTCGTTGACGGTATTACCCGGGCTCACGGTGGTGAATTTACCATTGAGTCTGCCGGGAGTGGCCAGGGAGCGGTTGCATGTATCGCGCTGCCTACCGTGGAAGCCGGTGCGCTGGCGGATAACGCAGAGACTGTACCCGTTCGAACAAACAGCTTCAGGATCTCAGGAGGGTTCGCCCATGTCTAAGGCTACTGTACTCGTTGTTGAAGATGATCTGGAACTGCTGGATGCATTGACGACAACTCTGGAAATGGAAGGTTATCTTTACATCGGTGTCGACAGCGCGGCAGATGCGCTGAAGGTGCTGGAGTCCAAGACAGTTGACCTGGTCGTCAGTGACATCAACATGCCGGGTATGAACGGCTTCGAGCTGCTGAGTCAGCTGCGCCAGCTTTATCCCGGTACCCCCGTGATTCTGATGACCGCCTACGGACAGGTTACTCAGGCGGTGTCTGCCATGCAGCAGGGTGCCATTGACTACCTCGTCAAGCCTTTCAACGGCGACCAGTTTATTCAGGCCATCGGCAAATACCTGGGTAGCCAGCCGGTTGAGACCAGCGGAAACCAGCCGATCGCCGCAGATCCTTCCAGCAAGCGCATCTTCCAGCTGGCGCAGCGCGTCGCAGGCAGTGACTCCACCGTCCTGATAGCGGGCGAGAGCGGCACCGGTAAGGAAGTGTTGGCGCGTTACATCCATCAGAACTCTGACCGTCGCAAGGCGCCCTTTATTGCCATCAACTGCGCGGCCATCCCAGAGAACATGCTCGAAGCCATTCTGTTCGGGCATGAGAAAGGGGCCTTTACCGGGGCGCATGCGAGTGTGCCGGGCAAGTTCGAGCAGGCCAATGGTGGCACCATCCTGCTGGATGAGATCTCTGAAATGGACATGGGGCTGCAGGCCAAATTGCTGCGCGTATTGCAGGAAAGGGAAGTTGAGCGTATCGGCGGCCGCAAGAGCATCAGTCTGGATGTGCGGGTGCTGGCGACGACAAACCGCGACCTGAAAACCTATGTAGATGAAGGCAAGTTCCGCGAAGACCTCTATTACCGCCTGTCTGTGTTTCCGCTGCAGTGGAATCCGCTGCGCGAGCGTCCGGGCGATATTCTGCCACTGGCCGAACATCTGCTGGCGGTGCATGCCGAAAAAATGCGTCTGCCCGCGGTGCGCCTGGACGAGAGTGCACGCAAGGCGCTGCTCGCGCATCAGTGGCCCGGTAATGTACGGGAACTGGATAACGCCATTCAGCGGGCTCTGATCCTGCAACAGAAAGGTCTTGTGACCGCTGCAGACCTTTGTCTGGATGGTGTCGACATGGACAGCCTGTCCGGCATCAGTCTGCCGGCGGAAACCCGACAGGCCAGCTTGCCGGCTACAGCGCCGAATGAGACAGAAACCCTCTCGGAGGAAGACAGCAGTGCGCTGGGCCAGGAAATGCGCATGCGCGAATTCCAGATCATTCTGGATGCGCTGCGGCATGAGCGCGGCAAGCGCAACCGGGTAGCCGAAAAGCTGGGAATATCTCCGCGCACCCTGCGCTACAAGATTGCCAGAATGCGCGAGTGCGGAATTGATGTTGAAAACAGCCTGGCCAAAGTTTGCTGAGTGCAACAGGGGGTGCTGAATGGATAACCGAATGGACATCAACAGCGTACTGGCGGACATCCGCTCATTGCGGTCCCAGATGCAGCGGCCGGACATGGCCCGTCAGGAAGCTCAGCGCTCAGACGGGATACGCCCGGATGCATTGCGACCTGACTCCCTTCGGACAGACCGTACCCAGGCGACCGAAGCACCGGGTTTTGGCGAGATGCTCAAGCAGGCAGTGG
>JAUIAZ010000394.1 GCA_030427465.1 Gammaproteobacteria bacterium
GGAGGGCGATTGATCGTGATCCCGGCATCCATCAGCTTCTGGCACAGGGCGTAAATGTCATCTACCCGGTAAGCGAGGTGACCGAAGTTGCGTCCGCCACTGTATTCCTCCGGATCCCAGTTATAGGTCAGCTCAACCATGGGAGCCTGACTGGCACGGGCCCGTTCGGCATCCCCGGGCGCAGCCAGGAAGGCCAGCGTGAAACGGCCATTGGGCACATCTTTACGACTGATCAGTTCCATGCCCAGGTGTTCACAGAAGAAAGTCAGGCTGGCGTCTAGATCGCTGACGCGGATCATGGTGTGGAGGTAGTGCATCTTCCCCTTTCCTGTCATCTGAATGGAAGAAGCACGATACCCACTGACCACAGAGCAGGCAAGTTACTTCGCGGGTGCGAGCGCCTCGAAACGGGTGTAGAAACGGCTGCCCTTTCCGGGAGTGCTGCTGAAGCCGATACTGCCACCCATGTGTTCAACCAGTTGCCGGCTGATGGCGAGGCCCAGGCCGCTGCTACCCTGATTGCCCCTATCGCCGGCGTTTTGTGCCTGGGCAAAACGGGTGAAGAGGCGTTCCTGGAATTCCCGGGGTATGCCGCTTCCCTGATCGATGACTTCCATAACCACAGAGCCGTTTTCCAGCCGGCCAATGAGCTGGACACTGGCACCTTTGGGTGAGAACTTGATGGCATTCGATAACAGATTGTTCAGCACCTGTGCCATACGATCCGGGTCGACGTGGATTCTGTGTCCTTCGGTCTCATCGGAAAGTACCAGGCTGACCTCGCGGGGTGAGGCGTATCCTTCCAGACTGCTGATGGCTGTCTTCAGCAGCGGCCCGGCTTCGACATCCGCCGTCTGGAACTCCAGTTGTCCATCCCGGAAGCGTTCGTAATCCAGCAGGTCATTGATCAGTCTTTGTAGGTTCACAGCATTTTGCCCGGCAATACCCAGCAACTGAACAGCTTTTTCAGGCAGGTCTTGCTGATGCAGGTTCTGTAGCAATGCCAACGCACCGTTCAGGGAAGTCAGTGGAGTGCGCAGTTCATGGCTGACCGTGGAGATGAAGGCACGGCGCTGATCTTCAAGCGCCTTGAAATAGCCGATTTCGTGGAAAACGATAACAGCCGCTTCTTCACTATCATTTTCGACCGGCGCGACAGAGGCCAGCAAACTGAGACGGGTCCCGTCTTTTGAAAGCCCGGCCAGCTCGAGATTGTTGATGCTATGCCCCTGTTGCTTTACGGCATCCAGCGCATTGATGAAGTTCGCCTGTGAGGCGGTCTCCAGCAGAGACAGGACTGAGCCGGATGATGCACTGTCCGTAGGCAGTGAGAACAGGCCGCTGGCTGCGCGGTTAAAGGAAAGAATTTTTCCGCTTTCACTGACGACGAATATGGCGTCGGCAACGCTCTCCAGCAGGGTATGGATGCGGTGAATACTATCATCTTTCTCGCTCATCAGCTGGAGTTGACGAACCTGTGTGGTTAGCCAGGCGGCAAGCAGCAATACGAAATCTTTTTCGATACTGCTAAATGATGGGTTCCTGGGTTCCGGAGAGGTAAAATTCAAGGTACCAATACGCGCATCATCAAGAACAAGCGGGCAGCCGATATAGGTTTCCAGACCCATGTTACGGTAGCAAGGGCTGTTCCGGAAAGGCCCGTTGGCCATATTGCTGCAGGCAATCACTTTCTGTTCCGGCAGTAGCATGTGGTAGCAATAGGTTTCCCGATAGTCGAGGGTGGGGGTTGTCCCTTCCGGGTCACTCACCTGATACTCGGCGAGTATATGGTACTGATCGTCTTCAATCTGACTGACAATACCGTGTGCCGTCCCGAGATAAGCGTTTGCTTCCTGTAGTGCTGCCCTGATTCTTTCCTGGGGCGTCTCCAGGTTCGACAGAGCGATTCTGTGGAGGCATTCGAAGGCATCTCTGCGCAAGGTTTCAAGTTGCAGCGCGATCTGTGTTTCCACCTGGTCTGCCAGGAAGCGATGCAGGGACTTCTGTGTTCCGCTGAATGAGCGGGGCTTGTAATCTATCAGGCATAGCGTGCCGATGCGGTGACCATCCGGTGTACAGATCGGAGCGCCCGCATAAAAGCGGATGTGCGGGGCATCTGTCACCAGGGGGTTGTCACAGAAATCCGGGTGCGCAGTGGCATTTTCCACAACAAAGATGTCTCTCTGCAGAATGGTGTGTCCGCAGAATGAAATGCTTCTTGCTGTTTCCGATGCGTCCAGCCCATAGCGGGATTTGAACCACTGGCGGTGATCATCCACCAGAGAAACCAGAACCGTTGGCACTTCCAGTAGTTTGGCTGCCATTCGGGTTATACGGTCAAAAGCGGGGTCAGCGCGGCTGTCCAGCAGTCGCGTTTCCCTTAACGCGTTCAAGCGTTCACTTTCGTTGTCGGGCTGCGCCGGTTCTCTCATAAAAGCTGTGATTTAGCGGTTCACAACTTTTGAGTCTAGTTCAAGGGCCGCCGAATGCTATTTTTCGGTCCTGACTTACTGAGCTGTCACGAAGCTGGGGTTTCACTCTCGTCGCGGGTCGGGTTTACGCCTTCACTGATGGCCGTCTGCAGCTCATCCCGGAACTGTGTGGCGACTTCGCCCATGGCTTTCAGGTCTTCCAGCAGGCCACTCTGTAATTGGCTGATAACTTCCGGTTGCTGGCCGATGAAGTTGCTCAGGCTTTCCATATCGCGTATGGAAAGCAGTTGCCGGGTCTGCTCGCGACTGTGGTCAAGCGCCCGGCCGATATGCCGGACCTGGATGCCCAGGACATCAGAGAAAGCCTGCTGGGAGGCTTCCACCATTTTGAATGCCACCGGTACAAGGTTCTGCGACTGGTTCAGTGCGCGTGTAAAAAGGCTCATGGATATTTCTCTCGCAAGGTCGGTAAACTCAGACAGAATCTAACAGAGTTATCGCGACAGGTATTTGACACAGATCACCCGCGAGTGAAGGCAGGCCCGTTGGGCCTGCCTTTAAGCAACGTTTACTCGAAACGCTTTCCTTCATCGGCCATTTTGCGCAGGATAGCGGGCGGTGCGAACCGCGAACCATATTTTTCTGCCAGCTCTGTGGCCCTTTCCACAAATGCAGACAAGCCATACTGGTTCACGAACTGGATGGCGCCTCCCGTCCAGGGCGCGAAACCAATCCCGAAGATACTGCCGATGTTGGCGTCCTTGACGGAGGTAAGTACGCCTTCCTCCAGGCAACGCAGGGTTTCGATACTCTGAATGAACAGAATACGATCTTTCAGTTCCTGCAGAGGCATCTCCTGACTCAGTGGC
>JAUIAZ010000395.1 GCA_030427465.1 Gammaproteobacteria bacterium
GGCATCCTGCTCATTCACCGCAGCCGCCTTGAGCGCAGAACCTGGCAATTCGTCGCAGTTTCCATTCTGCTGACCGTGGCAGCTGAACTCTACTTCACCCTGTACGCAAACCTGAGCGATCTGCCTCTGATCATCGGGCACTATTTCAAGCTCCTGTCGTTCTGGCTGATTTATCTGGCTCTCGTGGATGCTGCGCTGCTGAGCCCGATTCGCGGATTGACTCGCATCGTCGACAGTTTTGATGCGCTGGTAGAGTATGTGGTCATCGTTAACCGGGAAGGCCGTATCCAGCAGATGAACCAGGCAGTCGCCAGGGATTTCCCGCAACTCGCCCCGGGGCAGCTTTGTCATGAGGCGCTGCACCCGCCGGCGCTGAGCGAGGCCGAATGCCCGCTGTGCCAGGCCATCGCCAGACAGTTGCCGCTTTCCCACTATGAATTCCTCAGCCGGGATGGCAAGCGCTGGTATGAAGTTTCCCTGTCTCCCATCACGCTCAGCGGCAATATCAGTACCCTGGTGCAGACCAGCCGCGATGTCACCCATCGCAGGCTGGCGGGGCAACGACTCGACACGCTGAACCAGATGTACTGGATCAGCAGCCAGGCCAGCTATGCGGTGATATCTGCTACGGGTCAGGCGCAGTTACTGCAAAAGGTCGTCGACATCGCGGTGGAATCGGGCAGCTTCAGAATGGCGTGGATCGGAATGCTCTCGGGGACCTGGGTGAAACCGGAGTATATCGCCGGAGATGACCAGGGTTACTTCGAGCAGGTGCAGATGCGGATTGACGACTCCAAGTGGGCCAGTGGGCCGGTAGGGCGGGCCGCAAAAAGTGGCCAGGTGCACTGGGTCAACAATACCCAGACCGATCCGGATTTCGAGCCCTGGCGTGCAGCCGCGCTGCAGCGTGGATTTGGTTCTCTGGCCGCCGTGCCGATTCTGGTTGCCGGCGGTTCTGTCCAGGGTATCCTGACTTTGTATGCGGAAAAACCGGACATGTTCAGCACCGACATGGTTGCCCTGTTGGAACAGGTCAGCCGCGATCTGCAGTTCGGTCTGGCGTATCTGGACAACCAGGCCAGACGGCGTGAGGCGGAGATGCAGGTTCTGAAACTGTCGCGTGCGGTTGAGCAGAGTGCCTCGGCCGTCTGCATTGTCGACACCGAAGGCCGGGCTGAATACATCAATCAGGCCTTTCTGACGCTGACCGGTTACAGCCGGGAAGAATGTCTGGCTGTATCCAACCCCTATGCTGACCTGGATGTGTGGTCGCGTGAGACCCGGCGGGAGGTCTGGCGAACCGTGTCCGCCGGAAATACCTGGTTTGGAGAAGTAGCCAACCGGCACAAGGCGGGGCATGAAGTCTGGACCCTGCAAACCGTTTCACCGATCAAGGATGAAGAGGGCCACATCACCCATGTGGTCGCCAGCGGGACCGATAACACCGAGCTGCACAATGCCCGCGAGACCATCGAAAAGCTCGCTTATTACGACCCTCTCACCGGACTGGCCAACCGGCGCCATCTGGGCAAACGCATGCAGAGTGTGTTTGAGCAGTCAGATCAACAGCGCTCCCGGCATGCCGTTCTTTTGTTCGATCTGGATGACTTCAAGCTGGTCAATGATACCTGGGGCCATGAGGCCGGCGATCAATTGCTGAAACATATCAGTGAGTCCCTGCAGGCGGAAACCCGACCTCAGGATACCGTGGCCCGAATGGGAGGGGATGAGTTTGTTATCCTGCTGGAAGATGTGCCGGACCAGAACCTGGCTGCCCGTGTGTCCGAGCGGATTCTGCAGCGTCTGAGTAAACCCTTGCACCTGGAAGAGGCCCGCCTGAAAGTCTCCAGCAGTATCGGGATTGCGATGTACCCTGAAGACGGCCTGATCAGTAGTGATCTGCTGCGTTGCGCCGATCAGGCCATGTACCGGGGTAAGCTGGAAGGCAAGAACCAGTATCGATTTTTCAGTCAGGCCGACCAGTCAGGCCGGTTATAATTTGCGATAGGGTTCTGGCTGGCCGTCCTGCTTTGCGGTAGTCCGGGCATTGTATACTGCCCGTACATCAGTGATAGTGAAGCCGGTTACTGGTCACCTCGACAACAAGGAGTTGTTTTTATGAGTGTTGTACTGTTTCTCTTCAGCGCGTTTGTACTGATCTATCTGAATACCACTGCCACAACCTCCAGCGTGGTTCTTGTGATTGCCACGCTTCTCGGCATGGCCCTGGATGACTGGGCTTTCCTCAGCGTCATCTTCGGCGCTTCATTGCTGGCTTTCGCCCTGGTTCTGATCCGTCCCGGTGCTTTGCGCCGGGATCGCATCAGCGTACCTTTACTGGACTGGGTGCGCGGTCGTCTTCCCAAGCTGTCGGACACCGAATCCGAGGCGCTTAAATCCGGGAGTGTCGACTGGGATGGTGAGCTGTTTTCCGGGCAACCGGGCTGGGACAAGCTGCTCGATGCCAAACCCGCGACGTTGTCCGCCGAAGAGCAGGCCTTCCTCGACGGGCCGGTAGAAACCCTGTGTGGCATGCTGGATGACTGGAAAATCACCCACGAGCACTTCGATCTGCCACCGGAAGTCTGGACCTTTATCCGCGAGAATGGCTTTTTTGGCCTGATGATTCCGGCCGAAAAGGGCGGCAAGGGCTTCTCTCATACCGCGCACAGTGAGATCGTGATGAAGATTTCCACCCGCAGTGTTTCAGCTGCGGTGACGGTGATGGTGCCCAACTCACTGGGGCCCGGTGAGCTGCTCATGGAATATGGTACTGAGACACAGAAGGATTATTACCTGCCCCGTCTGGCCCGGGGCGAGGAAACCCCCTGTTTCGCGCTGACCTCGCCGGTGGCTGGTTCAGATGCCGGCGCGATTCCCGACAAGGGCATCGTCTGCAAGGGCGAGTGGGAAGGGCAGGAAGTCATCGGCCTGAAGGTGACCTGGAACAAGCGCTATATCACGCTGGCTCCGGTGGCGACCCTCATCGGTCTGGCCATCAAGGTCTATGATCCGGACAAACTGCTCGGCGAGCAGAACGAGATCGGTGTGACCTGTGTCCTGATTCCCGCCGACCTGGAAGGAGTCAACAGCGGCACCCGGCATTTGCCCATGAACACCGTATTCATGAATGGGCCAACCTGGGGCACCGAAGTCTTTATCCCGCTGGATCAGGTCATCGGCGGCGAGGAGATGCTTGGCAAAGGCTGGAAAATGCTGCTGGAGTGTCTGTCCATCGGTCGTTCGGTTTCCCTTCCGGCACTGGGTGCCGGGGCCGGCAAGGTCGC
>JAUIAZ010000396.1 GCA_030427465.1 Gammaproteobacteria bacterium
TATGGGCAAAGGGCTGGGGGATCAGGTGGCCCTGATTACAGATGGTCGTTTTTCCGGTGGCAGCCACGGTTTCGTGGTTGGACACATCACACCGGAAGCCGCCGAAGGCGGCACACTGGCCCTGATCGAAGATGGTGACGGTATCACCATCGATGCGGAAGCCAATGAAATTACCGTGCATGTTGAGGATGCGGTTCTGGAGCAGCGTCGCAGCCAGTGGCAGCCCCCCGAGCCCAAATACAAGCGCGGCGTTCTGGCCAAATATGCCAAAACGGTGGGATCAGCCAGCGAGGGCGCGATTACCGACAAATAGTCGGTATCGCTCTGACCATGCCTCAGGAGAATCTGGCATCACGACTGGCTCGACTGCATCCGCTGGACCGTCTCAGCGAAGAGCAGCGCATCATCCTCGCAGACCGCGGTGAATTCCGGCGTCTGGCCGTCGGTAAAGTGGTCTTCGAGAAGGGGGCCCAGGACACAGCCCATTACTATCTGCTGGATGGCAAGGTGCGTCTGCGTGCGGCGGACGGTCGGGAAACCGAGGTTCGCTCGGAGTCGGAAACGGCCAGACGTGCGCTGAGTGCCAAGTCTCTGGCCCAGTTTGATGTGTTCTGCCACACCGATTCGGTATTCCTGGTGCTGGAACCGATGCTGATCAGCACGCTGTTGCGCGAAGCCCCGACGGCCGGCACCGGCAGTCAGGCAAGAGACGCGGATAGCGGGCCGGAAGCCGATCAGGACCCGGCCTATGCGACTGTCATGGCTTTCCACGAAGACCTGCGCAACAACCGGCTGGTATTGCCAAGCCTGCCGGATGTGGCGATGCGGGTGCGCCAGGCCAGTCAGCAGCCGGATATTTCCCTGGCGGATCTGGCCCGGGTGGTGGAAGAGGATCCGGCACTGACCGTGAAGTTGGTTCACGCCGCGAACAGCCCCTTCTACCGGGGTTTTCGGGCCATACAGACCTGTGAGGACGCCATCGTACGGCTTGGGTTGGCAACCACCAGTGAGCTGATTACCGTCTATACCCTGCGGGAAATGTTCCAGAGTCGCAATGCCGCTTTGCAGGCCCGCTACACCGAGCTGTGGCGGCATGTGAGTGATGTTGGTGCGATTGCCTGTGTGCTGGCCCGCCGGACGCCGGGGCTCAACCCCGACAAGGCTCTGCTGGCTGGTATAGTGCATGACATCGGGGCGGTTCCGGTCATCCTGTATGCGGAAAAGCACCCGGAGCGTTTTCGTGACAATGATCTTCTGGAGACCATGATCTGCGATCTGCAGGCAGAAATCGGCAGTGAACTGCTGCAGTCCTGGAACTTCCCGTCGGATCTCGTCGAGGCAGCCCGGCACGCGGAAGACTGGACTTACGACAGTGGGGAAGACAAGGCACAGTGTGTGGATGCCGTTCTGATTGCCCAGGCTCACGAGTGGACTCTGCAAGGCGTTGAAGGAGTGCCTCCGCTGGATTCCCTGCCAGCCTACCGCAAGCTGGCAGGTGGCCGGCTGACACCTTCACAGAGCCTGGAGATTCTGGATGAAGCGCGTAACGACATTGAACAGCTCCGCGGTCTGCTCGCCTGAACAGGCCTGCCGCAGAAAGGGCTCGCCCGCGTTTCTCAGACCCGGTCTGTGTCATCCTCGCCTTCCCGCTCCCGCAACAACAGATTTACCTTGCGTTCAAGCCGGTTCAGCTGGGTATCGAGTTCTTCCAGGCGGTTGAGTGTTTCGCGATCGTGTTTGACCTGTTCGAGCTTGTCCTCAGACACAAAGAAAGCGGAGAAGCTGGCGGTCATTAACGAGAACATGGCGATGCCAACCAGAATGAGCACGCCGCCGAATATCTTGCCTTCCACGCTGCTGGGTACGATGTCGCCATAACCAACGGTTGTAACGGTAACCCAGGCCCACCAGATACCATCCACGGGGTTGTCGATCGCAGGGTCCAGAGCGGCGACCACGAAACCACTGCCGATAATCAGGATCAGCACTGCCAGCAGGGTGGTGCCTAGCTGGTTCTTGGATAGCATGCGCCGGGCTCGCGAAGACAGGTGCAGCAGCAGGCTGAAAAGCACCAGGAGCCGCAGCAGGCGCAGCACACCGGCCTCTGGAAAGTGTGACCAGATCAGCGGGAAGGTGGAAAAGATAATCAGCAGATTGACCCAGTTGGTGCGCAGATAAAACGCTTTCTTGTTCACCAGCGAGGTCAGTACCACGGTTTCGGCTACGAATACCCCCCAGATCAGCCAGTCTGAAAGCCAGGTGGCGCTGGGTTTGATGAAACCATTGGCCAGCAGGTACCACTCGATGCTGATCCAGAGGGCCAGTACCACCATGGGCCATTCGAAATATCCGGCCCAGCGTTTAGCAATGGTTTTTTCCTGTGGGGATACGCCAGCCAGGCCGAATACGGCGGGTAATTTCATGAACGTGGGAGTCTTCTGTTATTTTGTATTCAGTGTAACAAAGATTTGCCGAGAGTCTTATTCATGCCAGATCCTTTTGATGCTCCCCTGTTTCCCCTGCGAACCGTAATTTGCCCCGGTGGTCGCGCCCCATTGCAGATTTTCGAGCAGCGTTACCTGGGTATGCTCAAATCCGTCATGAGATCGGGGGAGGGCTTTGTGGTCTGCCTGATCCGGGAGGGACGGGAAACAGGTGCCAGCCACTTCTACGACCTGGGGACCCTGGTCTATGTGGTCGATTTCCAGAGTCTTGAGAACGGGATGCTGGGAGTGACGATTGAGGCGCGTGATAAAGTCTCTCTGGCGGATCCTTATCGGCAGGAGGATGGCCTGTACCGCGGCAGTGTAAGTATTCAGGCTGCAGAGCCGAAGCTCGCTGTGCCGCAAGGCTATGGAGATCTGACGGTGCTTCTGGAGACCTTGCTGAAGCACCCGGTGATGGCCGCCATGGGCATGCAGATTGACCCTTGCGATGCACGCGACCTCGGCTGGCGCCTGACTGATCTGTTGCCGATTCCCCTGGAGGACAAACAGTGCCTGCTGGCACTGCAAGATCCGCTGCAAAGGCTTGAACAGATTAGGTATTTGCTGCATACGCTGGAGTAGGGCAACTGGTGATGGCAGGCCTTTTTGGCTAGGATGACTGTATACGGGCGCCCGTTGGGGCGATTCATAGGGAAGTCGTGATGCATGCAAGTACCCCGGACTGGATGAAGTTCGTTGAACAGTGGCTGTGGGAACGGGATCACCCCGGGCAGCCATTCTGGTCACATTATTTCTGGCATTTCTGCCGCGT
>JAUIAZ010000397.1 GCA_030427465.1 Gammaproteobacteria bacterium
GGGCTCGGTAGCGTCTGCCAGCAGGCCTTTTACGGTTTTTTTCAGCGCCTGGTCCGCAGATACCACCAGCAAACTGACCGCCTGGTGCTTTCGTATAGCCATCTGAATGTGCTCTTATTGTTCTGGGTTTTTTTGCATTTAAGCACAAAAAATAACCGCTTACAGGGCTTTCTTAAGAGCTTGCGGTAATTACGGACGCTAAGCACCGGTCAGCAAACGGCGGCAACGTGGCTTTATTTCCCGGCACATCCCGTTATAATGCTGGCCAGATTATTAATCGGGTTTCAGTGAGGTTCATCGTGAAGAAAATTTTAGCGCTGCTGCTTCCTTTGGTCGCTGCCATGATGCTGCAATCTGCTTCGGCTCTGTCCCCGGCGGATCAGAAGATCGCAGATCGGATCCAGCCGGTCGCCAAGGTCTGTGTTTCAGGTGAAGACTGTGCGGCCGCTCAGGTCGTTGCCGCGCCTGCAGCAGCGAGTGGGCCTCGTGGCGGAGAAGAGGTATACAACGCCGCCTGTATGGCCTGCCATAACACAGGTGCTGCCGGTGCGCCGATGAAGGGCGATGTCGCCGCCTGGTCTCCGCGTATCGACAAGGGCATGGAAACACTGGTTTCTCACGCGATTGGCGGATTTGGTGCCATGCCAGCCAAGGGCGGTTGCGCGGCCTGTTCTGATGACGAGATCGCCAACGCAGTTGAGTATCTGGTCAGCCAGGCTCAATAAGCCGGACTACTGACTTTACAGGCCGTCATCGGCCAGTTGTTTGAAAAGGGCGTCCAGTGTGGCACGCCCTTTTTTCTGGTTCCTTCCCGCATCGGTCTGCTCGCGACCTTCCCAGCGAATGTCTTCCTCTGGCAGTTCGTCCAGAAAGCGGCTCGGCGTGCATTCCAGGGTGGAGCCAAACTGCTTTCTCTGCTTGCACAGGGTCAGGTGAAGCACCCGCTTTGCCCGGGTGATGCCGACATAGAACAGCCGCCGTTCCTCTTCGATGTTATCCTCTTCTATGCTGCTGCGATGCGGCAACAGGTCTTCTTCCAGGCCCAGAATAAAGACATAGGGATACTCCAGGCCTTTGGAGGCATGCAGTGTCAGCAGGTGAACCCGGTCTGAGTCATCTTCCTCTTCCTGCTGATCGAGTATGTCTCGCAGAATCAGCCTGGAGATGCCGTCCTGCAGGGTCGGATAGTCGCCGCTTTCTTCGTCTGGCTGGTCGAGGATCTGTCCCAGCTGGTCTACCAGCATCCAGATATTGTTCATGCGCTTTTCAGCCTGCTGTGGACTGCTGCTGTTCTGCTGCAGCCATTCGATGTACTGAATCCGGCGAAAGAAGGCCCGCACGGCTTCGGTGGCCCGCTCAGTCTCAGCCGCTTCCCTGGCTTGCTCGATCAGTTGCCGGAAGTCCAGCAGGCTGAGTCGGGCGCGCATGGCCTGGTTTTCCAGGCAATCGTCACGGATACAGGCAAACAGGCTTTCCTCGCGCGCCCGGGCAACTTCGGCCAGTCTGGTGATGGCGGTGCTGCCGAGCTCGCGACGGGGTACATTGACGATGCGTAACAGGGCGGCATCGTCATCAGGGTTGGCCAGTACCCGCAGGTAGGCCATCGCATCCTTGATTTCCTGGCGTGAGAAGAATGAGGTGCCGCCACTGATCTTGTAGGGTATCTGGTAGGACTGCAGCTTGAGTTCAAGCAGGCGGCTCTGATGGTTTCCCCGGTATAGCACGGCAAAGTCGCGGAAGGTCGCCCCTTTCTGTAACTTCTGATCGAGAATTTCCGAGGCCACGGTTTCGCACTCGGCTTCTTCATTACGGGTCTGCAGAATACGGATCTCATCACCGGGGCCATGCTGACTCCACAGCTGTTTTTCAAACACATGCGGATTGTTGGCAATCACGGTGTTGGCGGCTTTCAGAATGCGCGCTGAGGAACGGTAATTCTGTTCCAGTTTGATGACTTTAAGGGTCGGGAAATCCTTGGACAGTTCCGCCAGGTTTTCCGGACGGGCACCGCGCCAGGCATAAATGGACTGGTCATCGTCTCCGACCACGGTCAGGGCTTGGCGTTCTGCTGTCAGCAAGCGGACCAGTTCGTACTGACAGGCATTGGTATCCTGGTACTCATCCACCAGCATGTAATGAATACGGTCGCGCCAGCGCTGCAGAATCGCCGGGTGGTCACGGAACAGCAGAACCGGCAGCAGGATCAGGTCGTCGAAGTCCACCGCATTGTAGGCGCGCAGGGCATCGATATAGCGCTGATAGATGCGCACAAAGCGGGCTTCTCCTTCACTTTGGACCTGGCGCAAAAGCCCTGCAGGCGTCTGCATGGCATTCTTCCAGGCGGAAATCTGGTGCTGCAGGATGTCGACGTCATCATCGGTGGCGGTTTCAAACTGTGCCAGCAGATCTTTCAGCAGGGCGCGGCTGTCTGCGGCATCAAAAATCGAGAAGCCGGAACGCAGACCGACATGGGCCAGTTCACGGCCAATAATTCTGAGGCCCAGGTTGTGGAAGGTGGACACGGTCAGCCCGCGCGAAGGCAGGTGTGTCAGCAGGGCAGCCACGCGTTCCTTCATCTCGCGTGCGGCCTTGTTGGTAAAGGTCACGGCGACTATGCGGCCAGGCTTGATGCCGCACTCCTGAATAAGATAGGCGATCTTGCGGGTGATCACACTGGTTTTTCCGCTGCCGGCGCCGGCAAGCACCAGTAGGGGGCCGTCTACATAATGTACAGCTTCGCGCTGGCGGGGATTCAGACTGCTCATGAAGATACCTGTTTGACCGCGCGATGATAGCAAATTTCCCAGAATGGTCTAAATATTAAAGGACACTCTATCGCTGTCCAGGACGTGCATCGTGCTTGATCCCGCCCCTGAGAAAAAAGTAAACAAACCGCAGGAAACGCCATCGCGCAGACCCTGCCGGCTCCTGTGTCTGTTTTCTGATTACCGCGACTACCTGCATATCCGGTCCAGCCATCAGGGCGACTCCCCGATGGAGCTCAAGTGGTCAGCCTCCATACAGGACGCCCTGGATCAGTCCGCGGTCGCCGACGTGGTGCTGTGGCAGCCGGGCCCCGGTGATCCGGAGATGGGGGCGGCGCTGCGCATATTGTCTGAGCATATGGACGCACCGGTCATTGTAGTTGGGCCCCGCAATCGGGAATCGGCAGCGCGCAAAGCCATCAGGCTTGGCGCCGCGGATTATCTGGCCAGAACGGAAGTGAACCGGACGCTGGCCTGCCGCACGATTCT
>JAUIAZ010000398.1 GCA_030427465.1 Gammaproteobacteria bacterium
AGCCTGAATCAACAGCCCCCAGCTCACGCCATCATCGCGCTGCTCACCGAGGCCGATGGCAGAGATATCGCCGAGCGCTACGGAGTCCGAACCGGAAGCAATGGCGGCCAGAACCGCACTGGCAGAAATGCCCACATTGGTAAAGTTCGTGATGGCAGCCGGCGTTGCCCCCTCATCAGAGAGGTCACCTACCGCCAGCTGTGCTCCCAGTGCACGGCTGAGGCCATCACTGATTTCCACAATGGCCGCTTCTATGAGCACCTGCGCACGACGCACATCCAGCTGCTGGATGATGGTTTCAACTTCCTGCATCAGGGAAGGCTCGGCCCGAACCACAATGGCATTCAGACCCTCGTCGGCATAAATACTGACTTTGGTCGCACCGGGAGGCGCCGCCCCACCAGCTGCTTCGGTTTTCTCACTGGCAATGTCTCCCATGAGCCCCTTCAGCAGTTCCGCCATTTTTTCAGCATCGGCATGACGCAGGCGGATAACTTTGGTAGTGCCACCAATGGCAGCCGGCTGATCCAGCTTGTTAATCAGCTCCCGCATTTTTTCGCGGAAGTTTTCGTCGCCTTTAAGGATCAGACGGTTGCTGCGCTCATCCGCGACAACACTGAACTTGTTGGCAGCGCCCTTGGCTGCTTTACCCAGTTCCCCCGGTGCCAGTTCCTCAAGCAGTTTCACCATATCCCCAACCCACGCATCCTTGAGTTGAACCACTTCAAGCTCGTAGTTAGAAGGGCTATCCAGCTCACCCACGATGCGCTCGATACGGCGGATATTGTTAACGTGGTCGCTGATAATCAATGCGTTGGCCGCTGCGACACCGGCCAGATGTCCATACTTGGCAACCATCGGACGCAGTATCGGCACCAGTTCAAGGGCATTCGCATTTTTGACCTGAATGACGCGGGTCACCAGTTGTTCCTGAGGAACACGCTCAAACATGGCCGTATTGTCAGCGGTCTGTTTGGCCTCATTCTGGTTGACGATCTTGATCACCCCTTCACCGGGAATCGCGGCAAAACCGTGAACATTCAGAACGGACAGGAACATTTCATAAACCGCTTCACGCCCCATGGGGGCGTTTGACACCACCGTCACCTTGCCTTTGACCCGGGGGTCCACCACAAAGCTATAACCCGTGATGTCGGCGATCTGGGTGATAAAAGCCCTGATATCGGCATCTTTCAGATTGACCTTCCAGGTCTGCTCCTGAGCTTGTACCAGAGCCGCCAGCATCAGCCAGCTACCGAGTACAACCGCACTAATCCATTTAAAAGATCTGTTCATACCGCTTCAACTCTGCTCTTGACCTATTTGTGGCAGTCTTTCACGTATCCCTATCGCAGAGGATAGCTGATCGAGAAAATAGCGCCATCCCGCTCTACCTCAACTTCCAGCAGACCACTTTCATAAAACTGCTGAATCATCGTTCTGTCCTGCTCAATATTACCCAGCGTGTGGCCATTGACCGACCGGATAATATCTCCCTGCTGCAATCCTGCATTACTCAGCAAGGCATTGTTTCCATTAAAAACATAGCCCTCTGGCGAACCGCCTTCCGCCGCCGGTTGCAGGCCAACCGATCCGAGCGCCGCGCCGGCGTCCTGTTGCAGACGCCGGGCGGCCACGCTGACGAAATCTTCTGCCGTATTGACTGCTGGCTGACTGACCGCCTGAATGCCACCATCCCGGTCCCGGTCATCGAAACTCAGTGTTTCACTGACCCCGTTGCGATCCAGCAATACCTTGTCAGGATACACGGCTGCCAGCCTCACGCCGCCCGGCAGACGGTCATCTACGCGGAAATATTCGGCGCCCTTGCCACGCTCGGCAATAATGGCGCCTCCGCTCTGGTTACCATCCCCCACGACAACGCCGTAGAGATCCAGTCTCAACCGCGTCTCAGGTGCCGACTCAATAACCTGCTCCTGAGTCGCGGCTTCTCTTTTTGCCTGGCCAAACAGCTGCCAGGCCGGATAGTTTGCTATCCGCTTCCCGGCGGGGCTCGCTGTTGCTGATGCCGGATCAGCCTGCGGCCTGTCCTCGGCACCCAGATAAACTGCCCAGCCCCAATAAGAGGCCTGCCAGCTTACAACAACCAGGGCCAGCAGAAATAACCACCAGGCCAGCCGACGGGGCCATTTAGTTATGTTCTCGTCACTCATCGGCGCCCCAGTCTCTGCTGCACCTTGAAGATCACATCATCGGGTGCAGAACGTTCAGACCAGGGCATGTCGACGACATCCAGCAATCTCCGCCGGACCTGAACAAAGGCCCTCTGGTCAGGCGTCACCCGGATGTCCATCAACAGATCAGGCAGCCCTTTCTGCCGGATTCGCAGCCACAGTTCGTTATCCTCCTGGGTCAGATCCCCTTCAAGGGCCGGTACGTCCCGGGTTTCGAGCGTCTGTCCAACCGGGAAGGAAACCGTGCCGCCTGGCCAGGCTAACTTGCCCCGGGTTTCCGCCAGCCATTGCTGCTGCGGCAACACCCGTGTGCTCAAGTCACTCAGCCTGACAGCACCGGGCACTTCGATTCCCTGCCGTTTGAGCACATCGTCCAATACAGACAGGGCGATGGCCCCACTCAGCTCTGCCTCAACACTCTGATCGAAACGGAACGCCGCATCACCGCTCAGGTTCAGGGCATCCCCTTCAACCCGCAATGACACCGGCACTGCCCCGGAAATGGCACCCAACGGGCGAATATGCCAGTCCAGACCCAGCACCTGGCCCTGCACAGAGAGCAGAGTCCGACCATTCCAGACCGTGCCCCGGGTTCCGCTCAACTGAAACTGACGAAAAACCTGTGGTGCCTGTACCCGTGCCTGATCCACCAGAAAAGCGGCAGGCATGTGCCAGATTGCGCCGGCTACAAATACGACCGATACCAACAGGGTTATCAGGACAAGGCGTCCAATCCATTTCACTGCAAAATGCCTGTTAACTTCATAATCAAAAGCATAGCAGTGTTTTCTAATGCTATACCTGAGTCAACCCATGAGGCACAGTGTAATTAAGTTTTAACTTCCTTAACATGAACTATTCTACGTACAGAGCATTTACTTCAATTCCATTCACACAGTTACTGAAGGTATATAGGGATTCATTATGATCAGAGTGATGATTGATCGTCACATTGCAGAAAGCCTGGAAAGTCATTATTGGGAAACCATCAAGCGGCTACTCAAGGAAGCGGTTTCCGCACCGGGCTATCTATCAGGCGAAACACTGGTGGACGTTTC
>JAUIAZ010000399.1 GCA_030427465.1 Gammaproteobacteria bacterium
ATTTCCAGTCATGCTCAGCCGCCCAACGCTGGCGGCGATAATCGAAGGGCAGATAGCCGACCTGCGCGGCGACGGAGTCGCGGAATTCACCGGTCAGACGCTGACTCAGGTAACCGGAAAGCAGGAGAAACTTGTGGGTTTTCTTCCAGATCTCCGGCTCGTTCTGGGCAATCCAGTTCGCCTGGGTCTTGCGTCGGAAACGGGCAATGGTATCTTTCACCCTGGCCAGGCGGAACAGGGTCTCCCACATCAGGCCCAGGCCACCCCTCACTTCCGCCTCACGCTGGTCGAGCCAGAGAATGGCGGGCCGTAGGGCCCTGCCCTGCTCGTCTACGCAGATGACAGTTCCACGCTGCGTGGTCAGGGTGACGGCCTGGATCTGTTCCGGGGGCACGGGACTTTCCTGCCACAGACGGGCGCAGGCTTTTTTCAGGGAGGACCAGTAGTATTCCGGGTCCTGCTCAGCCCAACCGGGTTGCCTGGAAAAATAGGGGTCCAGGCTTTCCCGCCCGACGGCTACCAGGTTACCCGACTGGTCAACAATGACGGCACGGATACTCTGGGTACCATTATCAATGGCCAGGACATAGGTGTTGTTGGTACTCATGAGATTGCCGCCTGCCCGGGCAAGGAGAATTCACGACGGTAAATGGCGCGATAGTGCTGCCACTGCTCATCCCAGTAAGCATCAGACCAGTCCAGCGCTTCCTGACAGAGCCGCTTCAGGGAACCCTCCAGGGCCGCCGCACCATCTGCCAGCAGCAGACCCAGCCGGTTGCGTCGCAGTAACCAGTCATCAAGAAAGACGATCTGCTCGTTCAGCAACTGCCAGAAGATTTCTTCCCAGTGGTAAGGGGTCCCCGGGATTTTGCCCGTGAGAGGGGCAGAGGCAGCCGGAATCTCACTGGCGCGGGCCCCGTAATACCCCATCCAACGCCGCGCCATGCGATGAGGAAAACGAGCCTCATCCGCTTGCGGACGGTCAAAGATACGGCTGCTTTCTTCCCTCCGGACTTCTGGGAGATAGGGTTTCAGCCGCTCCAGTACTTCGAGCGCGATCAGGCGAAAGGTGGTGAGCTTGCCACCGGCAATGGTGACTTCCGCACCGTCCTGCCACACGGTGTGCTCACGTTTTTCCTTCGAAGGATTCAGGCCTTTGCCGCGACTGACAACCGGGCGGATGCCTGACCAGGTTGAAATGACATCTTTTTTACCCAGATGTAGTCCGGGAAAGGTCTGGTTGACGGCTTTCAGCAGGTAATCAATCTCTTCCTGGCCGATGGCAATGCCCGCCTGCAAATCCTGCCGGTGATCCAGGTCGGTCGTACCTATGACTGTTGTGCCTTCCCAGGGAAAGGCAAATACCGGTCGTTTGTCCTGCGGATGCAGGAAGCTGACCGCATAAGCCAGGGGCAAACGATCGGGAGAAAGCACCAGGTGGCTGCCGCGCAGGGGGCGGATAGACTCACCATCGGCGGCCCTCTGATCGGGGGGGCGACTCCAGGCACCAGTGGCATGCACTACGGCCCGGGTTCGGATGGTCAGGGTTTTTCCGGCACACTGGTCGCTGACCCTGACGTGATAGCCCTGCTCACTGGCCACCACCTGATTCACCGCGACGTAGCTGAGCGCAGCTGTACTGACACAGGCCTCTGGCTGCGTATCCAGTGATTCCTGAAGAACCCGCCACACCAGTCGCGCATCATCGGTGACGGCATCCGCAAATTGCGTCAGGCCCTTTAAACGATCCATTCTCAAGGGATAAGCCAGTGCCGTGGCTTCTGATGCCGACCAGCAGCGGTGACGGTAGGGTTTGGGTTTCGCAACGGTTGCACCACCGGTACTGACATCGCCACTGGCGGCACGACCTTTGCTGCGCCCCAGGTTAGCCATCCCGTCGTACACATCCAATAAGCGACCAAACAGAAACGGTGGTGGAAATTCGCCCCGATAGTGCGGCATCAGAAAGGGCAGTGGTTCCACCAACCCCGGTGCTTCCTGAAGCAGACGCTCGCGCTCACTGACACTGTCACGTGTCAGTCCGAATTGCCCACTGGCCAGATAGCGCAGCCCCCCGTGAACCATTTTCGAGGACTTGCTGGATGTGCCCGCAGCAAAATCCTGACGCTCAATCAACAGGGTTCGCCAGCCAAAGCGGGCAGCCTCCCGCAGAATACCGGCACCGGTGATACCGCCACCAATGATGACCAGATCCCATTCACAGCGGGACTTGT
Organism: Gammaproteobacteria bacterium; assembly: GCA_030427465.1. Taxonomy (GTDB): domain Bacteria; phylum Pseudomonadota; class Gammaproteobacteria; order Pseudomonadales; family Oleiphilaceae; genus JADJWY01. The sequence continues at coordinate 2,235 of JAUIAZ010000399.1, forward strand.
CCAGAGCGTCCCACAGGCGGGTACGGTAAGCGGGTTTCCCGAAGCGGGGCAGACTGGCATCTTTGGAAGCCGCTTTCTGTGTCAGCTCAGTCATCCCAACTCTCCGGTTTTTCCAGCAGCGTCCCCGGGTTGAGAACACCCTGACTGTCAACGGCGGCAATCAGCGTACCCAGGGCCTTCATGGCCCAGGGGCCTTTCTCGGTGGGCAAATACGGCGCGTGGTCTTTTCCCACGCCATGTTGATGACTGATGGTGCCCCCGTTGTTGACGATCACTTCCGAGGTCTGCTGTTTCATATCCCGCCAGGCAGCCTCGGTCTCCTCGTAGGAAGACCGGTTGGGGAAGACATAGGTGGTATAGATTGAACAGCCCTGAGCGTACATGTGAGAAAGGTGCGTAAACACATGGATGCGCAGACCGTGCTCACCGGCTGCTGTCTGCAGACTCTGCTCAATCCGGTTCATCAGGCTGTCCACATTCGACCAGTTGGTGGCGGTTTCCAGGGTATCCACGGCGTAGCCCTGCTCCCACAGGGCTTCCCTCAGGTAGGGCATGAGGAAACGCTTGGCTGCCCATTTCTTGCCCAGCAAGGTACCGGTCCACACGCCTTTGTGGTGACTCACCAGCCTCTTGGCCTGAGCCCGGGTCGCCCTGCACTGTGAGGGTTGCCCGGTAATACCCAGAGTCATCATGCACTTGCCTTCCGACGCGCCACGCCAACCGAGGTACCTTTCCAGCCAGGCGATCTGCCCCGGGTGTCCGGCCAGCGCGAGCTGGGTTTCCGTTTCCACCGGATTACTCAAACGAAGCATCGACAACGCGACTTTGCTCTGAACCAGTGCCTGTGCGGCGCGGCGCGCAAGATCCCAGGACGGGAAAACCGCCACATAGAATCGCTCACGCTCGGCCAGAGGGGTAACACGGACTTTCACTTCACTGATTACGCCCAGCCGCCCTTCGGAACCCAGCACCAGTTCACGCAGATCAGGGCCAGCTGAGGAAGCGGGAA
>JAUIAZ010000400.1 GCA_030427465.1 Gammaproteobacteria bacterium
CTTATGCCTCGAAAGGTCTGCAGGGCGCCATCGCCGAGTTACTCGGCAACGCGCTGGAAGATGCTGAAGGGGTAAAAAGCGTGGCCCTGGCGATTGAACAGAAAATTCTGCCGCATGCGGGGCAGAACAATATTGCGGCCTTGCCGGGTATACGTAACGTGATTGCCGTGGCTTCCGGGAAAGGTGGTGTCGGCAAGAGCACGGTCACCGCCAATCTGGCTCTGGCCCTGGCTGCTGAAGGCGCACGGGTCGGGGTGCTGGATGCTGACATCTATGGCCCCAGTCAGGGCATGATGCTGGGTGTTCCGGAAGGGCAGCGGCCCGGTGTGGAAGAAGAAAAGCGCTTTATTCCGATTGAGGCCCATGGGCTGCAACTGATGTCGATGGCCTTTCTCGTTACCGAGAAAACCCCGATGGTCTGGCGCGGTCCCATGGTCAGTGGGGCGCTGCTGCAAATGGCAACGCAGACCCGCTGGGATGATCTTGATTATCTGTTGATTGACTTGCCGCCCGGCACCGGGGATATCCAGCTGACACTGGCGCAGAAAATTCCGGTGGCTGGCGCGGTGGTGGTGACAACACCGCAGGACATTGCCCTGCTGGACTGCCGTAAAGGGGTGGAAATGTTCCGCAAGGTCAATGTGCCGGTACTGGGCATTGTCGAGAACATGAGCGTGCATATCTGCAGCGCGTGCGGCCATGCAGAGCCACTGTTCGGCGAAGACGGCGGCGTGCGGATGGCCGAGGAATACGGTGTGCCGCTGCTGGGGCAGTTGCCTTTGCACCGGACCATTCGTGAACAGACTGACAGTGGCCGCCCCAGTGTGGTGGCAGAACCAGACAGCGAGGTGGCGCACCGTTTTGCCGACATGGCCCGGACTTTATCGGCCACCCTGGCACAGCGCGATGCTGACCAGGCGCAGCTCTTCCCTGACCTGATCGGGAAAGGCTGAAGCGCCCCTTTATTCTCGTCTGCGGACTGGTTAGTATGCGTCCGCAGAATAATGAACAGTGAGTGAGCAGCATGGCGATTAAATCAGACCGCTGGATTCGAAGAATGGCCCGGGAAGCGGGCATGATCGAGCCGTTCGCGGAAGGGCAGGTTCGGGACAGCGAGCAGGGAAGGGTGATCTCCTACGGCGTATCCAGCTACGGCTACGATGTACGCTGCAGCCGTGAGTTCAAGATCTTTACCAACGTCTATTCCGCCACGGTGGATCCGAAAGCCTTCGACGACAAGAGTTTTGTTGATGTGGAAAGTGACGTTTGCATCATCCCGCCCAACTCCTTCGCACTGGCCCGCACGGTCGAATACTTTCGCATTCCACGCGACGTGCTCACCATTTGCCTGGGCAAGAGCACTTATGCGCGCTGCGGTATCATCGTCAATGTCACCCCGCTGGAGCCAGAATGGGAAGGTCATGTGACGCTGGAATTTTCCAACACCACGAACCTGCCCGCCAAGATCTACGCCAATGAAGGGGTGGCCCAGATGCTGTTCTTCCAGTCGGATGAAGTCTGTGAAGTCAGCTACAAGGATCGTGCCGGCAAGTATCAGGGGCAGAGAGGCGTTACCCTCCCGCGAACCTGATGAGCCAGCCTGGCAGCGAGCGCGAAGGCGTCATCAAATATCAGCTGGAGCATCACTTCCGGGATCTCGAACCCGTGCCCGGTTTCGACGATCTGGCTGCCTGTCGTCGCAAACTTTTCAAAGCCTGCCTGCTGGGACAGGACCCGCTGCGCTATGACGGACTCGGCTTTGGCAATATCAGCTTGCGTTTACCAGAACCCCGCGGTTTCCTTGTCAGTGGCACCCAGACCGGTGGCCTGCCAGACCCTGGCCTTGAAGCGTATGCGGAAGTGCTCTCTTGTGATCCGTTGAGAGGGACTCTGGTTGCTGCAGGGCGGGCCAAACCGTCTTCCGAATCGTTGACTCATGCCCAGATCTACGCGTTTTCACCGTCAGTGCGTGCGGTAGTGCACGTACACAGCCCGGAGCTGTGGCGCGGCGCTGCCGGGCTAGGCTTGCCGGTGACGCCGATAGAGGCTGCTTATGGAACCACGGCGATGGTGCTTGCCGTGCAGGCGCTGTGGGATTCCGGTTCGCTGAACAAACAGCCGCTTTTCGCCATGGGCGGGCATGAGGATGGCATTATCGCGTTTGGTGCTTCACCGGGTGAAGCGGCGCAGTGGATATTCAACAGTCTGGGAGAACTCTGAGCAATGGCATCGGCGTGGTATCACCGGGTCGCAAAACTGAATGGCTGGCGCAGCCGTGCCTTTCTGTTGGCACTGGCCGAGCGGGCCTATCCGCACCTTTCCCTGTATGCAGACATGCACGGGCTGGAAAAGCTGGGGCGCAATACTCGGCGTCTTCTGGACAAACTGTGGACCGAACTGGGCAAGCCGCTGACCGTCTGGGACAAAAGACAGGCCGACGCGTCGGAGGAAGCGGTTCCGGAGGCAACGAGTGCGGCAGAACGCCTCCTGGATGACTGGTGGGCACAGCTGGAAAGCGATGAGTCTTTTGGTGCGATAGCAGCGAGTCATAGCATTGAACTGCTGGAGGCGGCCCTGCGCTTTACCCACCGACCCGACCGCGAGGAGGCCCGGCGTCTGGCCGAAGCGGATTTCAATCTGGTGCTCCAGGCGCTGGAATGGCAGTACGGAGAAGGGCTGGATGACGAAGCCCTGATCGATTTGTACGAGAGTCACGCCCTGAGCCAGGATGCCATGCGCTGGCAACGCTCACTGTTGGCCCAGCTGGAAAAGCAGGATCATCCGGATGCCCGGTTTCTGGCTACACTCAGGAAGCAGGCAGAAAACGATGGTGTCAGTAGTCTGGGTATTGGCGGCCAGCCCGGCGAAGAAGAGGATCAGCAATCATGAAACTTTCCCGATTTGGTCACAAGTTCGGTCCCGCTGCCGGAATCAACTCTCTGATGGAAGATCTGGGCAATGCCCTGGCGGAAGGCGGCCTGATCATGATGGGCGGTGGTAATCCGGGCTTTGTCCCCGAAGTGGAAGACGCCCTGCGCCAGCGCCTGGCAGACATTGCCGCCGACCCGGACGCTTTTCGTCGCCTGGTCGGAATTTACGATCCACCACAGGGCGAGAAGCGTTTCATCCGCGCCCTCGCGGGTCTCTTGAGAGAACAGTTTGGCTGGCCGATTGATGAGCGTTACATCGCGCTGACCAATGGCAGTCAGTCGGCTTTCTTTACCCTGTTCAACCTCTTT
>JAUIAZ010000044.1 GCA_030427465.1 Gammaproteobacteria bacterium
AAAAAACCCAGAACAATAAGAGCACATTCAGATGGCTATACGAAAGCACCAGGCGGTCAGTTTGCTGGTGGTATCTGCGGACCAGGCGCTGAAAAAAACCGTAAAAGGCCTGCTGGCAGACGCTACAGAGCCTCATTTCGACATCCAGTTCGAAGTTCCTTCGGACTTCGCAGCAGCAGGCTTCCCTCTCGACAATTTCGATGTCTGCCTGCTGGATGCCTCAGGCAGTCGCCCTGATGAGCACCACACGCTGGATCTCTTTCTTCAGCACACCTACCGGATTCCGGTCGTCATGATCACCAATGGCAACAACCTGGCCAGCGACTGGGAAGCCCTCGCCAGCGGCGCAGCCGGGTGTCTGCCCTTGAATGAGCTGACGCCGGAACTGCTGCAGCGCAGCCTTTGCTTTGCGGTGGCCCGCTATGAGTCCGAAGAGCGCTGGCGCCGTCTGGCCACCCACGATGAGCTCACCGAATTGCCTCGCAGAACGGTGTTTATCGAACACGTCAACGGAGCCATTGCGCGGGCCGAACGCCTCGGCGAAGAACTCGCCATTCTGTTCATCGACCTGAACGGTTTCAAAGGGGTGAACGACCGCCTGGGTCACGCCGCCGGTGACCAGCTGCTGCAACAGGTGGCACAACGCCTGAAGAGCTCGCTGCGAAAAGGCGACATCGTCGCCCGCCTGGGCGGCGATGAGTTTGTGGTCCTGCAACAGCCACTCGGGAACCCGCACCAGTCCCAATGGCTCATACAGCGCCTCAGAAAAGCCGTGGAAACCCCCTGTCAGATTGGGGGCGACAGCGTCAGTGTCGGCATGAGTGTGGGCGTGGCCCGGTACCCGGCAGATGGCAACGACGCCGAGCAACTTCTCGCAGCCGCCGATAAAGCCATGTATGCCAACAAGCAACAACGCCTGCGCCCCAGCCAGCGACGTGCCGATACCGATCAGCAAGACCTCATGAACTGCCTGATTTCGCGCCCTATGGCCGAGGCACTGAATGCGCGTGAGTTCAGCCTGGTTTTCCAACCCATCATGCAAGTCGCCGAAAACCGGGTCCTGGCCATGGAAGCCTTCGTGCGCTGGAACCAGCCACAACGAAGCGGTATCGAAGCGGCCGAGTTTATCAGCCTGGTGGAAGGTCGCGGACTCATTGAACAGTTGGGCGAGTGGATTTTCGAAGAAGGGCTGCACTGGCAGCAGTGCTGGTCACGCAAAGGCTTTCCCGATGTTCCCATCAGCTTCAACCTGAGTGCGATGGAACTGTCTCCGGACTATCTCATACCCTTGCTGAACCGCCACCTGGAAGCCACACGAGCCTCGCATCCGGTATGGCTTGAAGTCAGCAGCAGTCTGCTCTCTCCGCGCCAGACCCTGGCCTTTGAAGCCCTTCAGGCCGCCTGCGAGCTCGGCGCGCGCATCGTGCTCGACAATATCGGGGGCGGCGCGTCCTGCCTGGAAACCCTGACCAAGGTTCCGGTTGCCGGCCTGAAACTCGATAAGGCCGTGACCCACCAGGTCAACCAACAGCCCATCTACCGGGCTCTGGCACAGAGTACCCACAGCCTGGCCCAGAATGTGTCCTTGCTGGCGATTGCCAGTGGCGTGGAATCCAGAGAACAGTTCGATGCCTTGCGCGGCCTCGGCTACAGCGGCATGCAGGGTAACCACCTGTGCAAACCTCTGACTGGCTCCGCACTGCTGGACTGGCTGGAACATTCGCCGGAGCAGAACAGTCGTAGCAGCCTCGCCAGCAGCGCCTGATTCAGCTCAGGCAACGACCGGGCGCGCGACTGACTGCGGCTTGTCGCGCGTGACCAAGTGCCCGATCCAGCGGTCCAGCGCCAGTTTTCCCCCGCCATAAACAGCCAGGACAAGTGCCATCGCACCCCAGAAATAGTGATCATTGATGCCGGCGGGGCTGATATCCGGATAAGAAATCAGCGCCATCCAGTTCACCACAAACAGCCCGGCAGCGGCAAAACGGCTACCCAGTCCAAGTACCAGCATCACCGGTAACAGCAACTCTGCGCCCGTGGCCAGATAAGCGGCCGGTACCGGAGGAATGAGCGGAACCGCATATTCCCACTCGAACAGTGACAGGGTGGTATCCCAGGATTTGATTTTGGTGAGCCCAGACATGAAAAACACCTTGGCGAGCCACAGACGGAACGCCAGGGCAAGCGCGCTCTGGCCCCAGGCATCCACCCAGGACACCACCAACAGGTAGACTCTGACGACAGCCTGCATAATATTTCCCCTTTTCAGATTCAGTGGATCATGCGGTGACAGCGACCAGCCAGCCATTGGCCAGTGCTTCAGCCAGCACCTGCCCCAGATCGGTTTCGGGAAACGCCTCACTGACACGGGCCAGCAGGGTTTCAAGTGATACAGTCTGCTGCGCGTTCCCGAGCAAGAAGGCAGTCACGGCAGTCACCCGCCGGATCCACACTTCTCCGCCCCCTTTCCAGACGACGAGATTAACCGGCTCCTGCCATGTCATTCCGTGTGAATCCGGCCCGCTTTCGCTGTCAGCCTGGTGCGCGGACCAAACCGTATCGATGGCAAAATCCGAAGCTATCAGTAAGACCGACTGCAACCGGCAAAGTTCCGTATTCATCTGGGTTTCAGGGGATAAATTTGCCAGATCGTGGATGTTCAGCGGCGTTTCATCGAGGGCATGAAAAGCGCGGTGGCGCGCCCACTCCAGGCGCACAAGATCCGGCAGGTAAGGATATCCGGCAAGTGGCTCAAAGGCAGCCACAAACTCAGGCAGGTTCGCCCCGTAATGCTCAAGACCGGATTCCGACGGCGGGTGAGCTTTGATAAAGCGGGCGATCATGGCGTCGAAGAAGGTGTCTCCGACGCTCTGCCTGAGAACCGGGAAAACACCCGCCAGGCTCTGCGTCAGATTCCCGAATACGGAACCTCGATAAATACGCAACCGTTCAAGGGCTGCGTCCGGGTTGTCACTGCGAACCAGAGCAGTGGCAAGTTCCGGCGACTCATAGACGGCACTCAGAAAAGTATCCTGCAGGTGAGCCAGGCACTCCGGTGCAGCCACCGTCCACTCGGGCAAGCCGTCCTCATCGGACAGGATCTGACGCTCAGGCTGCGGCATGGATACCCCTGAGCAACTGCCGGGCTTTATCCGCCTCTGCCAGCAAATCATCAAGCGCCGGCAGGTCGTTATCCCATTCGATCAGTGTCGGCACCGGCCCGAAGCGTTGCAGGGCAGTGCGATACAATGCCCACACCTCCTCACTCACGGGGCGGCTGTGGGAATCGAGCAGGTGCGTGCCCTGGTCCTCGTAACCTGCCAGATGAATCTCACGTACCCGCGCGGCAGGCAGGGACTGAAGGTAGGTCAAAGGGTCAAATCCGTGATTGACCGCGCTGACATGAATGTTATTGACGTCACACAGCAGGTCGCAGTCTGCCATGCGGACAATGTCGATCATGAATTCCCACTCTTCCATGGACGACTCGGCATAGGTCAGATAACTGGAAACATTCTCGATCAGAATACGGCGTCCCAGGCAATCCTGCGCCCACTGGATCTTGCTGGCAAAAAAGCGCGCGTTTGTGGCGGTATATGGCATGGGCAACAGATCATGCGAATGGCGTCCGTGGAATGAGGACCAGCACAGATGATCGGAGACATGCACGGGCCGGAACTCATCCACCCGCCGCTTCAGACGTCGGAAATATTCCCGGTCTGGCGCTTCGGCGCTGCCCAGGGACATGCCCACGCAGTGAAAAGACAAAGGGTAGCGCGTGGCGAACTGCCGCAGAAAACTGAGAGGCTGTCCACCCTCCCCGAGATAATTGTCGGTGAGAATTTCCAGCCAGGGGAGATCCGGCTGACGGGCCAGCAGTTCACGGTAATGCGCACTGCGCAAACCGATGCCCACGCCTTCAAGCCTTTCAGTCACTGCCTCAGTCACTGAGCTCTCCCCTTTCTGATCGTCTGTGGTGAAAGCGGTCGTTTACTTGACCTTACCGCCGACAATCTTTTCGCAAGTCCCCTTGGGAACATACACCCACTCTTCCGGGTCACCATCTACGGAGGCCTGACCGGCGCAGCTGTGCTTGCTGGTTCCACAATCATTCATGCCGGCCTTGACGATGCCCTGGCACTTTTCCATGCCCGGCTTGGCGGCCAGTACGGAACCGGATGCGGCCATGAGGGAAATGGCGAAAGCGCCGGCGATGGCAGAACTGGTCAGGCTTTTACGGGTTTCGTTTTTCATGTGAGGTTCCTCGATCATTGTTGAGCGTGAAGAAGGTTGCCCACTGCAGCCTCCTTGCAAACTCAGACTAGCGCGTGTGGCCGAAGTTCAAAATGTTTTTGCAAGGATGAACCATTATTTGGCCCCGAAATGATCAATCCGCTGAAATTCTTCCCGTTTATGACAGAACTGTGCTTGTTTTATAAACACAAATCGTGGATTAATGGGTAGACAGAAGTTGTCAGACGACCGTATCTACCCGAGTGATTCACCAAGAGGTAATCGTATGCAACCGATGGTTCTGAAGCTCAGTGCAAGCGGGCTACCCGACTGCTGGCTGAACTTGCAGGAAGCTGTGACAGAAATGACGGCCGACCGCGTGCTCTACAGTTTCGGCAGCATCTGCCACCGACTTTACGGCGGCATTAACCGTCACGGGGAGCGTTCCTTCCTGGATGTTCCCCAGATACTGGTGGGTCGCGGTGTGCGCTGCAGTAAATCCGGCGTACCGGCCCTCAGCAACCGCACCCTGTTCGCGCGGGACCGTCACATCTGCATGTACTGCGGTCAGCGCTTCCCCACCAGCCAGCTCAGCCGCGATCATGTCATTCCCACCAGTCGCGGTGGCAAGGATGAATGGACGAATGTCGTTACCGCGTGCCGACGCTGCAACCATCACAAGGCCGCCCACCTGCTTGATGAATGTGGCATGGAACTGGTAGCGGTACCGTACACTCCGAACCGGCATGAATACCTGTATCTCTCGAATCACCGCATCCTGCACGATCAGATGAACTATCTGCAGCAGGGCTTCCGCCATTTCCGGGCCTGAATGCGACACGATCAGGCATGAGTGAAGTCAGGCTACAATGCCGGGTGGTACAGATCCATGATCCGGCCGTCCGGGAATCGGTGTTGTGGCAGCAAACCGGCAATCCGTTCATGTCCCCCGGCTGGCTTGGCTGGCTCGAGGATAGTGGCTGTGTGGCCCGCGAGCAGGGCTGGCAGCCCCAGCATCTCGGCTGGTTCAGCGGCGAGGAGCTGGTGGCATTCATGCCAGCCTACCTCAAATTCCACAGTGCCGGGGAGTACGTGTTTGACTGGGCCTGGGCAGACGCCTACCGACGCTATGGGCACCGCTACTATCCCAAGCTGCTGACCGCCATTCCCTTCACCCCCAGTGTCGGCCCCCGTCTGCTGTCACTGCCGCAGCACCCGCCGGATACCCTGTGGCCGGCACTCGCGACTTTTCTGGAGGCCGGTTACCGGTCACAACGCTTCAGTTCCTGGCACCTGCTATTTGCTGACGAGACACTTAACCAGGCTCTCGGCGTGGCGACAGGACAAGCATCCGCTGAGGCCGTTTTCGAAGCACCGGCACTGATGCCGAGGCGGGGCGTACAATATCACTGGAGCAATCCCGGCTATGCCGATTTCGATGCCTTTCTGGCAACGCTGAACAGCCGCAAGCGCAAGAACATGCGCAAGGAGCGGCGCAAGGTTGAGGAACTGGGACTGCGTCTGGAGTGGCGGCAGGGACAAACTCTGGATCGGGAATCACTTGCCCAGTTTTACCCTCTGTATGCTGACACCTATTTCAAGCGCGGGCAGGCGCCATACCTCAGCCCCGCCTTCTTTGAAGCGCTGCCAGACCACTGCGGGCAGCATCTGGCCCTGCTGCTGGCCAGGCAGGGTGACACACTGGTTGCCGGCAGCCTCTTTTTTGAAGACGGGGAAACGCTCTACGGGCGCTACTGGGGCAGCCGTGAAGACTATCGCTTCCTGCACTTCGAGTGCTGTTATTACCAGGGCATAGATCGCTGCATTGAAAAAGGCCTGAAGCGCTTTGATGCCGGAGCCCAGGGCGAGCACAAATTACTGCGTGGTTTCGAGCCGGTGCTGACCACCAGTTGGCACTGGATCGGCGAACCCGCGTTCGAGCGGGCGATCGCCGACTTTCTCGATGAAGAACGTGAAGCCACCCTGGCCTACCGCGATAGCGCCGCGACCTATCTGCCCTACCGGCAAGCCCAGGGGAATACGACGCCTGACGAGGCAAGCGCGGAAGCACCGAACACATCAGCCCCTGAACAGGAGCGCCAGTAAAGGTCCTCCGACCACCAACAGAAGCTGGCTAGTCACCACGACGAGGGTCAGATGACCGCGCATCAGCAAATACTCCGGCGGCCAGTAATCGGTGATCACAAACCGGTCGATCAGATACAACAAAAGAAACCCTGCCGAAAAGCACAGCGGCCGGAAAGGATCCGGTAGCGCCAGCGCAAACCAGCCCAGCAAGGCCACGCCAATGGCGATCGACATCAGACGAATGTCATGAGCCGTCGTATCCCCACGCACGCTGAGTGGCCAGTAGACTCCCGCCATAAAGGCCAGGATCACCGCACTGTAACTGTCGAATGCACTGCGCCAGAGCGACTCCTGACCCGGTGTCGTCAAACTCAAGGCAGATAAGGTGATAAATGGCAAAAGCCCCAGATAACCGTACCAGCGCATCCAGGTAAAGGTCGTTTTCATCGCCCCAGAATTCCCTGTTTCCAATGCCTACAAATACTGTTTCAGGGCGGTTTTGGATTCACGCGCTGGTGATTATTTCGACTTTTCCTGACGGTCCATGTGTACCAGCACATGCTGGGCCAGCTTGCCACAGAGCCCCAGCGGCAGGTCATGCCCCCAACCCGGAATGACTTCGAGATGGGCATGCGGAATGGACTTGGCGAGACGTCTTGCCGCCGCCACCTTGACCAGCGGGTCATCCCGTCCATGCAGAATCAGGGTCGGCGCCTTGATACGGCGACTGTAGGCAGTCAAGCTTCCGGTGGCGAGCACTGCCCGCATCTGGCGAATCACCGAGGCAGGGCGATAACTGCGCTGATAATCCCGGTTGATGCGCTGTACGATGCGCTCTTCCGGAGTCGGGTAGCCCGGGCTGGCCACCGTGTTCCAGAAAGCCATACCGCGCTTGAGGGCGGCTTCCCTGTCATGCCCCTTAACGCCGCCACCGTTCATTTTCCACAGCGTATTGACACTGGGCATCGGCAGCTTCGGTGAGTTGTCCGAGGTCATCAGTAGCGAAAGCGAGGCCACCCGGTCGGGGAAGCTGGCTGCCAGGATCTGGGCAATCATCCCCCCCATGGAAACCCCCACCAGGTGTGCCCTGGGCAAATCCAGCGCATCCATCAGACCCAGTGTGTCTCCGGCCAGATCCTGCAACCGGTATGCGGTTTCCACCGGCATTCCTATCTTGTAGCGCGCAAAAGCCAGGGGTACCGGCATGCGGAAAGAGTGACTCATCTCCGACGAGTGCCCCATGTCCCGGTTATCGAGCCGGATCACATCGCGTCCGGCAGCAATCAGCGGTTCCAGGAACTCTGGCGGCCAGGCCGTCATCTGGCAGGCCAGACCCATGATGGCGATCAGGGGAATGCCGCCACGCTCTCCCAGGCGCTCATAGCAGATCCTGATACCGCCCACATTGGCAAACTGCTCTTTCGGTTCGTGCAAAGGATGAATCAGCATAGAAAGTCCGGCTCCGCTTTTTCAGCTACTCTAATGCCTGAAGAGACAAACGGCCAGCACCCGGTGTTGACACTGAATACATTAGTCAATAGACTCATGTTGACACTTATCACTTAACGCGGGGGCATTATGAAGCTTCGCTTGTTTACCGGCCTGATTTCGGCCACTTTCATAGCCTCCGCCAGCCTGGCACAGGATACCAGTGTGCACACGGAAACGGTGACGGAAAAAACCTACACGGTCACCATCGAAACCAGTGGCACTCTGGTCAATGCATCTGAGCAGACCCTGGCCTTCAAAACGCCTGGCATCGTCTCACAGGTCATGGTCAAGGAAGGGCAACCGGTGCGCCAGGGCCAGACACTGGCCAGGCTGGATACCGAAGAAATCGAAGCGGATGCCGAGCAGGCGCAAGCGCTGCTCAAAGAAGCCAACCGCGCCCTGGAGCGGCTGAAAAAGCTGTACGCCAACAAGGTCGTGCCGCTGGATCAGGTCCAGACCGCTGAAACCAACGCCGATGTCGCGGCGGCCCGGCTGAAAGCGGCGCGCTTCAATCTGCGCCATGCGACCATCGAAGCGCCGGCTAAGGGCACGGTACTGCGCAAACTGATCGAGCCGAATGAAATCGTGAATGCCCAGCGTGGCGCCTTCGTGTTTGCCGAGGAAGGTCGCGGCTGGATGATCCGGGTGGGCCTGAATGACCGTGATGTGATCCGTATCCGGGAAGGTGACAAAGCTGATATTCGCTTCGATGCCTACCCGGCGAAAACAGTGACCGGCCGGGTTCACGAGATTGCCGCCAAAGCCAGCCCCGGTACCGGAACCTTTGAGGTGGAGATCCGCCTTGAGGCACCGGGCCTGCGGCTGCTCTCCGGCATGGTTGCCAGGGCCACCCTGCATCCGGCAAGTGAAGGCACTCAGGTCAGAATACCCCTGACGGCCATTATTGCTGCGCGGGGTTCCGAAGCCGAAGTCTTCGTTCTCGACGAGCAGAACCGCGTGCGCGGGCGCAGCGTCCGGATCGACCATTTCAATGCCGCCGAAATCACCATTCTGGAAGGGCTGAACCCTGGTGAAACCCTGATTACGCGGGGCGCGACTTCCCTGGTTGAGGGCCAGAAAGTGATCCCGACCACTCTGGCGGGGCCGCAATAAACATGCGTTTACCTGAATTTGCGCTGCGCAACATCCCCTTCATCGGGGTCATGGCCTTCCTGCTGGTGGGCCTGGGTATCTTGTCCCTGCTGACCATGCCGCGGTCGGAAGACCCCCAGATTGAGTTTCCCATCACGGTGACACGCGTCCTGTATCCGGGCACCAATCCCATTGATATGGAACGCCTGGTGGTTGACCCGATTGAGGACGCCATCAACGAACTGGAAGACATCAAGCACATCCAGACCGAGATCTCCGATGGCCTCGTCTTGATTCGTACCGAGTTCCTGTATGGCAGCGATGCCGATGACAAATACGAAGATGTGGTCACTGCCATCCAGAGTATTGCCGACGATCTGCCGGACGGCCTGGTCACCCTGGAAACCGAAAAAATCACCCCGACTGACGTCAACATCCTGCAGATAGCCCTGAGTTCCCACACGGCGACCACCTACGAATTCAAGCTACTGGCGGAAGACCTGGAAACCCGGCTGGAACGCATTTCCGGCATCAAGCAAGTCGACATCAAGGGCCTGGAAGACCTGGAAGTTCAGGTAAAGGCCGACTGGGTAAGACTGCGCCAGCAGGGCATTTCCCTGGATGAACTGACCGAGGCGGTGCGCCGTGCGGCGAGCAACCTGCCCGGCGGATACGTCAATTCCGAGGAACGCCGCTTCACTGTAAGGACAAGCGGCGACTACAAGGATCTCGATACCCTGCGGCGCACTGTGGTGCGCTCAGTCGATGGTCAGCTGGTATTCGTGGAGAATCTGGCCACGGTTGCCCTGACTGAAAGCCTGCCGACCTACCAGGCCCGCTATCAGGGTGTTCCGTCAGTGTTTGTCACCGTGATCCAGCGTAAGGGCACCAACATCTTTGACGTCATGCAGGGGGTTGAGAAAACCCTGGAGCAGTTCCGCAGCAAGTTACCGGACGGCATGACCCTGGAGCTGATTCACAACCAGTCGGTGAGCGTCGAAGAGCGCATCAACGGCTTTTTCACCAACCTCTGGCAGGGTCTGCTGCTGGTTGGCCTGATCGTTCTGGCTGTACTTGGCTTGCGAGCCAGTACAGTGATCATCCTGGCCATTCCCTTTTCCATTACTATTGGCCTGGGTTGGCTGGATGTGAGCCAGTTTGGCCTGCAGCAAATGTCGATTGTCGGCCTGGTCATCGCCCTCGGTTTGCTGGTAGACAATGCCATCGTGGTCACCGAAAACATCGAACGCTTCCTGCGGGATGGCAAATCCCCCTACGAAGCCGCTATCCAGGGTACCAGCCAGGTTGGCTGGGCCATTGTCAGTGGCACCCTGACCACCGTTCTGGCTTTCCTGCCCCTGCTGATGCTGCAGAATGATTCGGGCACCTTCATCCGCTCCATGCCGGTGACCGTTATCCTGACCCTGCTGGCCTCTCTGCTGATCGCCCTCACCATTACGCCGATTCTCAGCGCACGCCTGCTCAAAGAACGTCAGAGCGATGGCAAGGTGGTTGCCCAAAGCGTGGTGTTCCGGGGCATCCAGAGTTTTGCCCGCAACCACTACAGCCGCTCACTCCACTGGGCGCTGCGACACCCGCTGGTGATTCTGGTGATTTCCACCCTGATGCTGGTGGGTGCACTGAGTCTCGTACCCCAGGTTGGCATGAGCCTGTTCCCGAAGGCTGAAAAGAACCAGATTCTGGTCGATATCGAAACCCCCGAGGGCTCAACCTTTGCCGCCACGGCAGAAGCCGCCCGCTATGTCGAACAGAAACTGCTCGGCAGTGAAGAAGTGGCAAAAGTTGCCACCAATATCGGCAAGGCCAACCCGCGGGTTTACTACAACACCCTGGATACCAAGCAACAGTCCAACTATGCCCAGTTGCTGGTCATCACGGAAACCGCCGATTATGCCGAGGTAGAAGCCTGGGTACAGGAGCAGCGGGAGTACTTTTCCGGTTATGCCGACGCCCAGGTGCGTTTCAAGGAATTCCTGCAAGGCCCGCCCCTGCAGGCGCCCATAGCCATTCGCGTAGTCGGGGATAACCTCGATGACCTGCGCATCGCCGCCCAGGATGTGGTCGATATCATCGCCAATACCGAAGGCACGGTGAACTACGATACCCCGATCAGCAAGCACAAAGTGGATCTGCGGGTCGCCGTACAGCGCGACAAAGCCTCCATCTACCAGATCAGCCTGGAAACCCTGGACCGTACGGTGCGTGCCGGCCTCGTCGGCCTGGAAGCCGGAACTCTGCGTGATGATGCCGGGGAGGATTATCCGATCCTGGTCAGTGCGCGCCAGAGTGAAGAGCCGGAACTGGCGCAGTTCGAGCACATGGTAGTGGCCAATCAGCAGGGTGAACTGATTCCGCTGAAGCAACTCGCCACCATTGAACTGGAAAGCGCCGTCCCTCGCTTCCAGCATTACAACCTGCAGCGTATGGCCCGGGTCACCTCAGATGTACTACCGGGCTACCAGACCGAAGTGGTTACCAATGCCGTGGCTGAACAGCTGGAAAACTACCCCTGGCCTGACGGCATCACGTACCAGATTGGTGGCGAACAGGAAAACCGCAAGCAGGCGTTCTCCGGTCTGTCGCAGGCCCTGCTGATTGCCGTAACCGGCATTTTCGCGGTACTGGTCATGCAGTTCCGGTCTTTCCGCCAGCCCATGGTCATCTTCGCGGCGCTGCCTTTCGCTCTGGTTGGCGCGATCCTCGGCCTGTTCTTCAGCGGTTACAGCTTCTCATTCACTGCCGGTGTAGGACTGACCTCACTGGTAGGCATCGTGGTCAACAATTCCATCATTCTGGTCGACTACGCCAACCAGCTGCGCGAGAAGAGCCTGTCGGTCACAGAAGCCATGATCGAATCCGGCAGCACCCGTCTGATGCCGATCATACTGACCACCCTGACCACCATCGGCGGGCTGCTGCCACTCACCCTGAGCGGGTCTTCCATGTGGGCACCCATGGGCTTCGCCATCATTGGCGGCCTGCTGGTTTCTACCCTGCTGACCCTCTATGTGGTGCCGGTTCTGTACCGCCTGTTTGAGGGACGAGGCTGAGAAATCAGCCTCAAACAGACGACATTGATCAAATTCTGACAACTTCGTCATTTAATTGTTTGATTTTCCTAGATAGACTGGAGAGGAAATTCGGACAGATTCCGGGTACCCCTCGATGGATAAACTGCTGGAAGCAGAAGAACTGGCTTTCCTCTCAGAGCTCATGGCCGCCGACGGTGATGAGTCCGAGGGCCTGTCTGTGCAGATTCCGCAGGCTTCCCCGCTGGTGCCCATCCTGACCCAGGCGAAAAGCCTGAACCTGGTCGCCGAGTTCGAACACCACCTGCTGCAGTTTTCGGTTCGCCTGTCCGTCAGCGAGGACATGCACCCGGAATTGGTCTTTGATGCGCCCGAAATCATGGAAGCCGGTCCGACCCACCGCAAGTGGCGCTTTCGCCCCGATGCCTCCCTGAAGATTCTTGACCAGCATGGCAACGACAGTGGCCTTAACGTGGTGGACCTGGCGGACAACAGCGTGTCGCTGCAACGCGAAGAAGGGGATGAGTCGCTGCCTGACCAGATGAAGCTGCAACTGGAGCTGCCGGATTCCGGTCACCGTGTGCCGCTCTCTGCCAGGCGCGTGAGGGAACTGGCCAACGGCGTTGCTGCCTACCAGCTGGAACTGCAGGACTCTGCCCAGGAAGACCAGTTGCGCTGGTTTCTGTTCAGCCAGCACCCGGCGCGTCAGAACCAGGCCCGACCGCCGGTTCAGGGAGACCTGCTTGCGCCTCTGGAGAGCCTCGACAATTCCTGATCCGGCTCAATGCCCTGAGCGACCCTAGCCCACCATGTAGGTGGCAGTACCGAGAGCCACGACCTTGTCACGGTCATTTTTGAGTTCCATGCGAGCCACCGCCACCCGGTGACCATGGCGCACCAGCACCGCGCTGGCCGTGTAATGCTTGCCCATACCCGGCAACAGGTAATCCACCCGCAGATCAATGGTGCCAATATTCTGCAGGCGCTTGCGCAGCACGGAAGGATCTGTTTCCGAGAGTTTATCAATGGTACCGATCAGCGCGGCCAGGCCGCCGGCCACATCCAGAATGCTTGCCGTCACTCCGCCGTGCAGAATGCGGTGGTGGGTATTGCCGATCAGCTCATCCTTCATGGGCAGCTCGAGTATCACCTGGTCCACCGTGGCTTCGCGGACCTTGATCCCCAAGAGATTGTTGAAGGGAATCATGTCGTGGAAGTAAGCCGTAATCGCCTTGATAAGCTCGTCTTTTGTCATTGCCTGAACCAGTCCCTGATGGCTTCCCGATCTCCCCTGAACGCCACTTTATCGGCCTTCAGGCTAAGCTGGTAGTCGTACATCGGGTCATAATAATCTTTCAGCAGACTTTCGATGAAGGGGATAAATCCCTGACTTTCTGCATGGCCCAGGAAACGGTCCAGGGCATCCGAAAGTACAGTGCTCAGGGCACTGTGGCGCTCGCCACCCAGACGCTTGCGAATGCGGTTCAGCCCGTTCATCAGATACTCACGGAAAGCCTGGCTGCCGGACGCTTCCCCCAGAGCCTCGACAGCCTCGCGATGACGACTGATGAAATAGTCCTCCAGCACCGTGGCAATGCGCTCCTCATAACTGCACTCCAGCACCACGATGGGCGATTCTTTCATCGCCTGATGCAGCGCCAGGGGAATGTGCAGGGAGCCGAGAATCCGGCTTTCATCTTCCAGAACCAGCCTTGGCACCCCATCTCTCACCCGCCGCTTCAGCAAATCAATGGCCAGGGTATTTTCAAAGTTGATCTGGGTCGGCTGCTGCTCCAGAAAACGGCCAAAGGCAGAGCCCCGATGATGACCGTGGCCCTCCAGGTCAACCGAGTCCGGCAGCTCATTCAGCAGATGGGTCTTGCCAGTCCCGGTACGGCCGCTCAATACCACCAGGGGCAAGGCTGAACTGCGTTCGATTTCTTCGATCAGATACTGTCGCATGGCCTTGTAGCCACCAGGAATACGCTCACAGGGCGTACCAGCCTGCGCCAGCCACTCTTCAACCAGCGCTGATCGCATGCCGCCGCGGAAGCAGTAAAGCTGGCCAGTGGGGTTGGCCGCTACCCAGGCCTGCCAGCGCGCCAGGCGCTGCACGCGCACTTCCGGGTTGACCAGACGGTGCCCCAGACGGATGGCAGCCTCCTGTCCTTCCTGCTTGTAGGTTGTACCCACCTGCTCGCGCTCGGGGTCGGTCAGTATCGGCAGATTGGTGGTGTGGGGGAAAGCCCCTTTGGCAAACTCCACCTCTGCCCTGACATCCAGCAACGGCGTGTCTTCAAGGAACAGAGCCTGCAGATCCGGGCGCTCAGTCATGGATACCTTTTCCTGTTAAACCAGTTAGTGATCGGCTGCGTATAGTACCTCACAACTGCAAGCGCGCCGACAGGATGCTAAAATGACTGCAAGAGCCAATGTTGTTCCACTCAGATCACGGGCCCACATGGAAACACCTCAGCCGCCCGTCAATGGGGCCAGCGACAATGAAATGACCCCAGCACAGTACTTGGGCGGGTTGGTCAAACGAATCGCCGAAACCAGAGACCGTAACGCATTTCGCGAGCTGTATACCAGCCATGCACCGAAAATCAAAGCCTATGCCATCAAGCAAGGCATGATTGAGTTCGCAGACGAACTGGTGCAGGAAGTGATGATCAACATCTGGCGGCGTGCCGGGCAGTTTGATCCTTCCAAAGCGAATGCGTCCACCTGGATATTTGCCATCGCGCGCAACGCCCGCATCGATTTTCTTCGCAAACGCGGAAGAATGTCGGCCGAAGTGCAGGTGGAAACTGATTATTTGTGGGATTTGCCCGGTGGCGATGAACCGGTTGAGGAACACAATCGTAACAAGGCCGCCGATGCAGTGCGGGATTCCCTGAGCATCCTGCCCACTGAACAGCGGGACGTTATTGCCAAAGTGTATCTTGAGGATAAGTCCCACCAGCGCGTCGCGGATGAACTTGACCTGCCCCTGGGCACCGTCAAAAGCCGGGTACGGCTGGCATTGCAAAAACTGAACGCAGTACTACAGGAAGACCTGATATGATCCGACACCACCCAAGCCAGGAATTGCTGCTTGAATACGCAGCGGGCACTCTGTCTTCCGGCATGGCCCTTTGCGTTAACATGCACCTGAAATATTGCCCGCACTGCGCAGAGATTGTGGATCGCATGACCCACGTGGGCGGCATGCTGATGGAAGAACTGGAGCCGGTTGAGGTTGCGCCGGATTCGTTCGATGCCCTGATGCAACGTATCGATGAAGAAGACATGCTGGCCGCCGAGGTCAAAAACACCAAGGGCCTGGATCGCGCCCGGGAGCTGCTGAGTAACTGGATTCCCGGCGGCTGGAACGTGGTCAGCTGGAAACCGCAATGGTTCAAAATCTACGAATTCCTGCTCGCCACCAGCGAAGATGGCCGCGAGCGCCTCTCTTTGCAGCGGATAAACGCAGGCGGTGTGGCGCCCGTTCACAGCCACTACGGCCGCGAAGTGACCGTTGTCCTCGAGGGCGGGTTTTCAGATGAACAGGGTGTGTACCAAGCTGGCGATTTCATCATCAAAGACCAGCAGCACAAGCATCGTCCCCGCGCGCATGAAAATGAAGACTGTATCTGTCTGGCCCTGCTGGAGGCGCCTGTCAGACTGACCGGCCCGGTCGGACAGTGGATCGAACGGCTGAGAAACTTCTTCTCACCGCAGATGTACAACCAGACCAGTCGCGATTCAGCCTGACAGTCAGGATGTCGCCGGGGCCACCGGCATCAGCGACCAGGAAGAAGTGGAACCCGCCAACAGGCGGGTTTTTTCTTGTCAGATCAGACAGGCCAGGTCAGCCAAACAAGATGTCGCGCCCGTGAGAGCGCTTACTCGCGGACAGAGGCTTCGATTTTTTCACCCGTTTCCTGGTCAATTTTCTTCCAGTATTCAAAGGCCCTGAGCAGTACCTCCTCACTCACGCCATCCTTCAGGTGGCCGCTCACGTTGCTGACCAAGCGCTCGCGGGCTGCCTCATCCATCACCTCGCGCACCAGCGTCGTCGCCTGCACAAAGTCGTCATCTTCCTTGTGCGCTGTATACGCCTGACGCAAGACTTCACCACTGGCAGACCAGGTCTCATCTTCCGGGGCTCGACTGGGGTCAGCCTGAGGCCCGCCTTTGCTGTTCGGGGCATAAACCGGGTCGGAGACCTTGTCCATACGCAGAGCGCCATCCTTGCTATAGCTGTGAACCGGACAGACGGGCCGGTTCACCTCGACCTGCTTGTAGTTCACACCCAGGCGGGCGCGATGGGCATCGGCATAGGCAAACATCCGGGCCAGCAACATTTTGTCCGGGCTCACGCCAATACCCGAAGGCAGGTTGTTGGGCTCAAAGGCCGCCTGCTCTATTTCCGTATGATAGTCCGTCGGGTTACGGTTCAGTTGCAGCTTGCCAACTTCCTGCAAGGGATAATCGGCATGGGGCCAGACCTTGGTCAGGTCGAAGGGATTGAAACGATAGGTTTCCGCATCCTTGAACGGCATGATCTGAACCATCATGGTCCAGCTGGGGTACTCCTTC
>JAUIAZ010000045.1 GCA_030427465.1 Gammaproteobacteria bacterium
CCAACCCGGCAAGCAAGCCCCAGAACGGAGTTGCCAGTGACAGGAAAGAGCCGCTCGATGCCGTTACGATAAACGTGACGATGGCGGCTTCTCTCTCACCGGGTTTCTCAAATGCTGTAACCAGGCTGTTTGCTACGGTCCCTAACAGGGCTATGCCGGCTATTGCTGCAACCAGCGAGGCCGGAAAAGCACTGAACCAGGCAGCAACCGTCGCCCCGAACAGACCTGCCAGGAGATAGAAAAAACCGGCCCAGACGGCAGCCCAGTAGCGCTTGTCAGGAGACCGGTTGACGTCGTCCCCCATACACAAGGCCGCCGTTATCGCCGCAAAATTGTAGGCAAAGCCTCCAAACCCGGCCATCAGCATCCCGGTTACCCCTGTCGCCGTAATTACCGGAGATGCAGGTGTCCGGTAGCCGTGGGCCCTGAGTACCGCTATGCCAGGCACATTCTGTGAGGCCATGGTCACGATAAACAAAGGTACCCCAACTCCGATCAGCGTCGACAGACTGAAAGCTGGCGTTGTCCAGACCGGGCTGGTTAACTCCAGGGTCAGAGGCAAGTCATTCATCAGACCTTGGTAAACCGCGATGGCAGTGCCCGTCAGAAACGTCAACGGGATGGTGTATGTGCTTTTTCTCAATCGCCCCCAGACATAGACAACCAGCATACCCGCGACCATCCCATGCTGCTCTTCAAAAGCTGGGAAAATGGCCAGTCCAAATCGTAACAAAACGCCCGCCAGCAAAGCACAAGCCAGGCTTTGCGGCACCCAATTCACGATTTTGTCGAACCACCCGGTGAGCCCGCACAACAGAATCAGAGCCGATGACAGCAGGAAAGCACCGATTGCTTCCGGTAAGGGAATGCCCGGCAAGCTGGTTACCAGCAATGCCGCACCCGGAGTTGACCAAGCCAGGATGATGGGAGCCCTAAAGTACAGCGACAAAGCGATACCGCCAACGCCGAGCCCAAGCCCCAGAGCCCACATCCAGGAAGCCAACTGCTCCGGTGTGGCACCGCCTGCCTGAGCCGCCTGAAAAACGATCGCTGCTGAACTGGTATATCCAACCAGAATCGCAACAAATCCGGCGGCCAGATGACGCAAGGAAAAAAGATCCGACATACGACACTTCTTCTGAAAGGGGTTGTGCGTTTTAACGCTTGAGGATGCACAGCATAGCATCCGGCAGTCTCACAAAGACAAGAGGCTGAACCTCCGGGCGACACGGCCGATCCGGATGAGCGGTCCGAATCTTGATTTTTGTCATTATCTGTTCCGTAGGCCATGACATAATCAGAGTTGAACAGAAAGGACTTTTCACCACCAAACAGGATCCGGAACCCACACGAGCTATGGAAAAACAAACAGAACAAACAGAACAAACAAATCTGAGCGCCCGAATTTTTGAACATGTTCAGGACTTGTCCCAGAAGATGGGAGACCTCAGGAACCTGACGCCCGAGCAGGTGGACAACCTGTTCAAGAGCGCCATTGCCAGAGCCTTCAAGGGAATGTCACCCTTGGAGATATGGCTAGCTTATCTGGACTGGATTGCTCATCTGAGCCTTTCGCCCGGAAAGCAAATGCGCCTGACCCAGAGCTTTTTCAGAAAAGCCGCGAAGCTTGGCGTGTTCGGAGCCCGGTCGCTGGTGAACCCGGAAGCACAAGCGCCCACCCAGCTGAACAGAAAGTTGACAACGGAAGAGTGGCAGAAGTGGCCGTTCAGACTATTGGCGCACACGCATCAGTCAGCGAAGGACTGGTGGAAAGAAGCCACCTCAGAGGTTGAAGGGGTAACACACAAGCATGAGCAGCTGGTTTCCTTCATGACTGAGCAGATACTGGAAACCCTCGCCCCGGCGAATTTTCCGGTCACCAACCCGGTGGTTCTGAACACCACCCGCAAAGAATATGGCAAAAACCTGTTGCGAGGACTGAAATATCTGGCGAAGGACAAGCTGCCCATCGGCTCAAAAGACAGCGCGCCTGAAAATCACTTTGTTGCAGGGAAGGATGTGGCCGTTACTCCCGGGAAAGTGATTTTCAGGAATCACTTGATTGAATTGATCCAGTATGAACCGGCAACAGCAGAAGTTGATCGTGAGCCCGTATTTATCGTACCACCCTGGATCATGAAGTATTACATACTGGACCTGTCCCCCAAAAACTCGCTGGTGAAATACCTCGTGGATCAGGGCAAAACGGTTTTCACGATTTCCTGGAAGAACCCGACGGAAGAAGACCGCGACATCAGTTTTCTTGATTACATGAACGATGGTCTTTTTCAGGCACTCGACACCATCAATCAGGTGGTTCCCGACCAGAAAATCAACGCCATGGGATACTGCATCGGCGGCACGATGCTGATGATCGCAGCCGCGAAAATGGCGCGCGAGGGCGATGACCGCTTTCACAGTATTTCACTCCTGACATCTCAGGCCGATTTCAGCGAGGCGGGTGAAATCAGTCAGTTCATCAGTGAAAGCCAGCTCGCGTTTCTGGAAAAACTCATGTGGCGCAAGGGTTATCTGGGCGAGGAAAACATGGGCGGATCCTTCGCAGCGCTGCGCGCTGGTGATCTGGTCTTTGCCCCCATGGTTGACCGCTACCTGCTCGGCAAAGAGTTTCATCCAAATGATCTGATGGCCTGGAATGCCGACGGTACCCGCATGCCTTACCGTATGCACAGTGAATACCTGAAAAAGCTGTACCTCAACAATGAACTGGCGACCAATCACTTCGAAGTGGACGGCAAGCCGGTCTCCCTGGCAGACATTAAGGTGCCGATCTTTAGCCTGGGTACAGAAACCGACCACGTTGCACCCTGGAAATCGGTCTACAAGATCAACTATCTGACGCGCTCCGATGTAACATTCTGCCTGACCAGTGGCGGACACAATGCCGGAGTGGTATCAGGGCCCAGTCATCCGCGAAGACATCACCGCATCCACACTCACCGTCCGCTTGAGAAATATATTGACCCGGACACCTGGCTGGAAACCGTCAAACCACAGGAAGGCTCTTGGTGGCCCACCTGGATAGCCTGGCTGGATGAACACACCTCGGGCAAACGCAAGCCCCCCGCTATGGGTGCCGCCAGAAAAGGCATCAAACCACTTGAAGATGCCCCTGGCCAGTATATTTTTTCGTAGGCTCGGCAGAAGGCGCTCAGAATGAGCGCCCATCGGTTTTGACGGACAAGCCGAAATGTTTATATATCGTCGCGGCCAGATCGCGAACACTGACAACCCCGGGTTCCGCGACCAGGGCCTTGGTCTGCTGTTCTGCGGCATTACCCGCTTTTCGCATGAGGACAAACCCGCCGCTACGGTGGCTGCCGGTTCGATACTCATGCGGATGGAAGGCGAACTCACCGTGAGGCCAGACGGCCCGCTTCCATGGCTTTTCCGAGGCCCATTCGATGATGATATCCGGCAGGGCCGACAAACGCTCCCCGCTCAGAGTCTGATGGGTTCGGGTGATCTTTGCGGCTAGCGGCTGGCCCGTATCCGCATCACGAAGCTGTTCCAGTTTATCCACTAATTCCTTGCACACCGCTTCGTAGTCCCCTGGCTTCACTTTTCCCTTGGGTTCGCGTCCGGCCAGATTGATGCGGATACCGCTGTTGTCTTCATTCAATGGCAGAGAAAAGAAACGCTGCTGGCCCCTTTGAGCCGCAAACAGTGCCTCCCGCAGGCCAATCTGGAAACCCAGCAGATACTGTTGCAGGGATAAGGGAGCCTGCCTCCACAGGGCGCTCAACCACTGGTAACTGCTGCGGTTACGACTCTGACCGGCCGGTTTGCCTTCAACCGAGCCCAGGAAACGATCAAGCAGCGACTTACTCGTATAATTTGGTCCCATGCCCAGACTGTTAAACACGATGACCTGTGTATCCTCTCCGGCGGATTCCAGCAGCGCACCGATCGCGGTGTCCATCGCTGCTGCAATATCCTTTAACAGCCGCTTTACTGGTGGTGCCTGACCCGGATCATATCTCGGATGCTCAGGATCCTGGAAATGCCAACCAAGATGACCGGCCTGATGCAACTCATCGAAGCAAGTGAAGAAAAGATCCCAGGGCTCCTCATTCATCAGCGCGAGGTTAAGCTGGTTTCGTCGCTGAATATTCGCAATCAGCCGCTGGCCGAAAACCGCAAAGTCCGAGGGGCCGGAACCGCCCCAGTCGTTAATGTCCAGCGGGTCAGCCGGCAACTGAAGAATACGTTGCTTCCATCGCTGATGGTTGCAGTCAAAGCGGTTGAAGGCATCGGGGTCATGTCCGGCCCAGTTGATCACCTGAATGCCATTGAGGGCCTTCGACAGGCGGGTTTTCGGGGCGTCCACTATAATACTCCGGTATCCGGCCTGGCTCAGCACCTCCCAGAAATGTGGTACCGGCAGATCCCCTTCTTGCCTGACGCGAGTGCGGTAGGAGCCAGGGACTATCTGGTTGTAAAAATACTGAGCGTGGCTGGCTACGCTGGCTCCGCTGTAGAGACTGTGCCAGACGGCACCGGAAAGACCTTCTCCAGCCATCGGCAGGTACACGCCCTCGTCCTTCAGACGCGACAGGTTCGGCATCAGGCCTTCCGACATCCACTGATGAAACCTCAGAATATTTGCCGCATCGAGCCCGATTACCAGCAGGCGGGTTGCCTTGCGGTTCAGCTGCTCGGCCATGGTCTCGCAAGCCACAAGGCCTGAAGAATCTCTTCAGCCTGCTCTGCAAACAGGCTTCGCCGCTCGCTCAGCGTCTCTTCGAATTGCCCCCGTATCACAGGGCTGCGCGCCTGAAGGACTGTGAAACTTTCCTGCAATGCCGGCTGCTCGACCGCTTTCCAGTCGACACAGAACTCTCCCAGACCGTTCGCTGTCATCCAGTCCTGCATGCGGGACTCATAAGAAACGGCCAGGAAAGGCGAACCGGCGAGTACCGAGAAAACGGTGGACCCCACCCGGCTCTGAATGCTCCCGGCAGCGCCTTTCATGATACCCACCACTTCCAGAGGGGAGTAGCGCGCCTGCAGCAGGAAAGCGCCGGCGGGAAGTTCTCTGAACCAGTGTCCAGCGGTTTCCTTGTCCTCCTGAAAAGATGGATGCATTGGAATGATCACTAACTGGTAGTCCGTGGAGAGAACCCGCATAAATGCAGCCAGTGTCTGAAATGACTGCTTCGCGACTTCCGGCGTGTAGCCCATCTGCTCTTTTACCCAATCCGGCATCCCCTCATGCAGATGGCGTGTGGTAATCGCCACGTAAGGTCTGTCCGGGTCCAGGCCCTCCTGGATGAGGATTTCCCGAACCCGTTCCGGGGGCGCCGGTTGCAGGTTATACCGCGGGTCTGTCAGCGGCATGACTTTCCGCCCCGTTCCCAGGTCGTCCAGTACCTGCTGGGCATTGTCATCCCTGGCACTGATGACATCAATCTGCCGGTAGAGGCGCTTGTAAAACTGGCGACCGGAGGCTGTCTTGATCCCAAACAGTGTGGCTCCGAAAGTCATCACCGGCTTACGCATCATTCTGGCCATACCGATCAGCGCAGCCAGGGAGGCCATCTGACGCTTGTCTTCAAAGAAGGGGCCGCCAATGATCACGAGTGCATCTGCCTGCTGAAGCTGCCCATAGACCTGGGTGAGGTCTCTGAGCGCACATACCTGTCCAGGGCACTCAAGCTGGGTCATCAGATCCAGAACGGCTTTCCGCAACTGAGAAAAAACGGTCACTTCAACGCCTGGAAACCGTTTCCGGAAAAAAGTGAGGATGGAGGCCAACTGGGCCTCATCCCCAACCTTTTTGACTGAAGTTCCCCAGATACAAATCCGTTCAAGGGGGCGCATGTTTCCCTACCTCATCCTGGCGGGTTCTGAACCTCTCCGCCGCTATGTCTGAATTCCGCCCCGAAAACACACTCAGGCGACGGCCGCACGCTTGCTTTTTTCGGCCAGCGCAGCCAGAGCCAGTTCGCGCACCTTGGCGATGTCTTCATCAGTATACACACCATTGACCCCGGAAATCGTGGCCAGGCGCATACCATGCTTCAACCCCAGCTGGTAGATTTCGCGAACTTTTTCCCACTCGATCTGGCGACCGAGCGTAAAGTTCTCGAAGCGACCTTCAAGAGCCAGCACGATGGTTTCCGCTAGGCAGGCATAGGCAACGCCCTCGGGCAACCCGATATTTTTCATCTTCACCTGACCTGGCAGCTGAATCTCACCGGACTCGATCACCAGCACATCCGGGCGCTTGGCCACATCACTGGCCGGAATATCCAGAGGTCTGGCAACGTCCGTGATGACGCAACCGGGCTTGACCTTCATGATGTCCAGAATCCTCTTTCCGGCTCCTGAAGTAGCCGTCACAATCATATCCATGCCTTCAATGTCCTTGTCCGCATGCGCGCTCAGGTGAATCACGGCAGTCGGGGTTTCGCGCAGAATATCTTCCTTGAGTGCAAGCAGCTTGGCGGTTTCCGGAGAAACCAGGTACAGGTCATCCACCGCCTTGGCCAGCAATCTGGCGCATACGGAGCCAATGGCGCCAGTTGCACCTACCACCATGGCCTTGCCGGCAAAGCGGCCACTCTTGCCGATGCTGACCAGTCCGAGGCGGTCAACGGCATCGTGAGCTGCCCAAAGCGCTCCTGAGGCGCTGTAGCTGTTGCCGGTAGTGATGGGCAAAGGTGCGCGGCGAGCCACCGTCACCCCGGCATCGCCCACGACCTTGGTGAACGCACCCAAGCCCATGATCTGGGCCCCCATTCGCTTCGCCATACGTGCAGCCGCCAGCAAGCGCCGGTAAGTGAACTCAGGGCTGTGGGCCATGATTTCCTTGGGAGTTCCGCCCACTGTAATCAGCCAGCCTTCAGCTTCCGCTCCGGTCGGTGACTTGATACCGGTAACCCGGGAATAAACAAACGGAGGCGCATAAGCCATGGCTTTTTCAATGCTGTTCATGACCAGAGGGGGCGCGACCTTGCTGATGGTATCCAGGGGCTTGGCTTTGGCCAGATACTGCTGCGACAGCGGATGGATCACGAACGCAAAACGGCTGACCCGCTTTTGTCCGTTGGGGTAGAGAATTCTCGGCTTGAGACCAAGGGATGTGATTATCTCAAGATAATCATCTTCGGTAAGTTCGCCCCCTTTCTTGCCAAGCGCAGCCGTGATCATGGCTTCCAGAACATTGACACCGACCACCTGGTCAAAAATAACCGGCGTATAGTCGACCACCATGTCAACGCCCTTTTCAGCCAGGGCCTGCAGCCGTTCCTCGGACACAGTTGAGGTGAGCACGATCTTGCCACCCAGTTCCACCGCGCCAAAGGGTTCAAGTTCCTCATAACGGGCGGCAATCACATGGGCTTTCTCCATCGCCCGGCGCAGAAGGAAGTTATTCCACTCCTGGATCGGCGCAACAGAAGGCGACAGCACGTGCGGCGCTTTCCATTTCAGCACCTGATGGGATCCTGCAGCATACCACTCCAGTGCCTGAAGCGAGGTCAGGAATTTGGGAACCCCGAGCTGGATGACCGGATCCGCAAAGGTCAGGTTCTCAGTGTATTCGGAGAGCACCCGGGCACTGCGGTAGTTACCCATGCCGCTGAAAAACAGCACACGGCTGTTATTGAAGCAATTCTCCACACTGTCCTGGGTGTGGCGAACGGCCCAGTCGTGCAAGATCTCGCGCAGCGCGGCTCCCGTTGTAACCGGGGTTCCTGCCACTGTATTTTCCAGTTCACGGGTGGCTGCCTGGGTAAACTGGTAGGCACCGACCTTCTGGTGCTCCCGGACCATGCCAAGTCCAATGGCATCTGCCTTGCCCTGCCACTGGCGCATCAGCTCTTTCGCCTGATCTACATCGGCATTGGTACCCTTGCGGATAACACGGAATTTCTGACCCAGAAATTCGGTTTTGAATTCGTAATCCAGTTCGCTGGAACCCAGGCTGATGCTGACGACCGTTTTCATGTTTGATTGTCCTTTTCTGTCATGCGGTACAATGGCTACCCAAGTCAATAAATGGCGTAAAAGGGTCATAATTCAGTATTACCCGATTCAGGAGCGCTTCATGCCACCCAGGTCACAATCCCGCTTTCTTTCCCGCTACTGGCTTGGTTTTGTTCTTTGCCTTGGTGTTGTCTGTCATGCTAACGCTCAAGAGCGGGGTTCTGCAAAGGCGGGCACTCCGGTTGAAATGGCTTTGCCGGTTCAGGAAACGTGGTTTGACCGCATTGAAATTCTGGGTACCGTGCGGGCCAACCACTCCCTGGAACTGCGCAGTAAAATATCCGAGCGAATCGTTTCCCTGAATTTTGAAGATGGCAGCCGCGTACAGAAAGGCGATCTTTTACTGCAGCTGGATGATCGCGAAGAGCAGGCCGTTCTGGCCTCAGCCAGGGCGGTGCTGGAGGAGCGCCGCAGTGCCCTTAAACGGGCTGAGCAGTTGTTCAGTCGCAAAGTCGGCAGCGAGGCGGATCTGGATGCTGCCAAAGCCCGGGTCAGCGAGTCGGAAGCCAATATAGAGGCACTCAAGGTTCAGATCGCAGAGCACCGGATTACCGCGCCATTCTCCGGCCAGCTAGGCTTTCGCAATGTCAGTGTGGGCACCCTGCTCAGCCCCTCCGATGTGATCACCACGCTGGATGATCTGAGCACGGTCAAAGCCGATTTCGATGTACCCACTGCTTTTCTGAGCCGGCTTCAGACCAACAGCAAACTGGAAGCCTTTTCGCATGCCTACCCCGGCCAGACCTTCGGTGGCACACTGCAAAGCGTTGGCAGTCGTATCGATCCCCAGACACGAACCATCCGGGTTCGCGCTCAGTTCCCCAACCCGAACAGGAAACTGTTGCCCGGGCTTCTGATGCAGGCGGTTCTGCAGTCAACCCCGCGTACCAACCTTACCCTGCCAGAGAATGCTGTCTTTGCTGTCGGACAGAACCACTATGTTTTTGTGGTCAGCCGTGAGGGGGAAAAGCTGTTGGCCAGTCGCAAATCCATCGCCATCGGCGCACGCAAGACCGGCTGGGTGGAAGTGCTGGACGGGTTGTCGCCAGATGAGCAAGTTGTGACCCAGGGCCGGCAAAAGCTACGCGACGGTGATCAAGTGACCGATATTCAGGCGAATGCCTCGTGATTCTTTCTGACCTGTCTGTCAAACGCCCTGTCCTCGCCTTTGTTATCGGTCTTCTGTTGATCACTATTGGCATACTCAGCTTCGACCGGCTGGCTCTGCGAGAATTTCCTGCCATAGACCCACCAATCGTCTCAATTTCCACCAGTTATACCGGTGCTGCCGCCAGTGTGGTGGAAACCCGGATCACCGAGGTGATCGAAGAGCGGATTGCCGGTGTCAGCGGTATCAAGAGCATTACCTCACGCTCGCTGAATGGCGCTTCGCAGATCACCATTGAATTCAACATCGACCGGGATATTGATGCCGCCGTCAACGATGTGCGCGACCGGGTAGCCCGCATTCTGGATGACCTGCCGGAAGAGGCTGATGCACCGGACATCGCCCGTGCAGATAGCAATGAAGATGTCGTTATCTGGTTCAATCTGACCTCTGATCGTCATGATGTGGCTGAGCTGACTGATTATGCGCAGCGTTTTCTGGTCGACCGTTACAGCGTACTGGATGGCGTAGCCAGGGTTCGTATCGGCGGCGAACAGGCGTATGCCCTGCGCATCTGGCTGGATCGCAACGCGTTGCTGGCACGCGAATTGACAGTGGCCGATATCGAAAATGCGCTGCGTAGCGAAAACGTAGAGCTGCCGGCCGGCACGCTGGAGTCCCAGGACGTGCTCTTCCGAATTCGTACCGAACGCTCGTTTTCCTCCCCCGATGAATTTGCCCGACTGGTCGTTGGGCGTGGTCCGGAAGGCAGCCTGGTGCGTTTGGCAGATGTAGCCCGCGTCGAACGGGGCACCGAAGAAGACCGGAGTTTCTTCCGTGGCAACGGGGTACCCATGATCGGGATTGGTATAACCCGGCAGTCCACCGCCAACGTGATTGAGGTCGCTCAGGCCGCCAAGACGGAAACCCTGCGGATCAATGAGAATCTGCCTCAGGGAATGGTGCTGGAAAACAGTTACGACTCGTCAGTGTTTGTGGAGGGTGCCATTGATGAAGTGGTCAAAACCCTTTTTATGGCCATCGGTTTCGTGGTTCTGGTGATTCTGGTGTTCCTGCGCAGCGTCCGTGCCACCCTGGTACCGGCGGTTACTGTGCCGATTTCCCTGATGGCTACGTTCATCGCCATTCATGCCTTTGGCTTTACCATCAACATGTTCACTTTGCTGGCCCTGGTCCTGGCCATCGGCATGGTCGTGGATGATGCCATTGTGGTGCTGGAGAATATCGACCGGCGCATGCACCTGGGAGAAACCCGCCTGGTGGCCGCCTACCTCGGAAGCCGGCAGATCGCTTTCGCGGTGGTCGCTACCACCGTGGTGTTGATCGCTGTCTTCGTACCGATTGCCTTCCTGCAGGGTAACATCGGACGACTGTTTTCAGAATTTGCACTGACACTGGCTGCCGCTGTGACTTTCTCCAGTCTGGTGGCGCTGAGTGTGAGCCCTGCCCTCGCCTCCCGGATCCTACCCCGTCAGGCAGGCGTTGCGGCCACTGATACACCTGGAGAGTCGCATTTCTTTGAAGGCATTCAGAACGCGTACGAACGCTTCCTGCGCTTTTGCCTGCGCATCCGCTCCGTCTGGGTGGTATTTTTCCTGGGAGTCTGTGCCGGCATCTACTTCTTGCTCAACCTGCTTCCACAGGAGTTTGCACCCAGCGAAGACCGGGGCGCATTCTTCGTCATGGTATCGGGGCCTGAAGGTGCCACTCACGAGTACATGAAAACTTACATGGATGAAATCGAACGACGTCTGGAGCCTTACTGGGAAAGTGGCGAGGCCGAGCGTGTATTGATCCGCTCACCGCGCGGCTGGGGAGGCGTGGAAGATTTCAATGACGGCTTTGCGATAGTTGTACTACGCCCCTGGGGCGAAAGACGGTCTGCCTTTGAGATTATGGGCGAGGTGCGCCAGAAACTGTCTGACCTGCCGGGTATCCGGGCGTTTCCGGTGATGCGAAGAGGCTTCGGCGGACGCGCAGAGAAACCGGTCCAGTTCGTTGTCGGCGCCAGCAGTTATGCCGAACTGGCCGAATGGAAGGGCGCCCTGGAAACTGCCCTGCAGGAAGATAACCCGGGGCTACTGGGTGTAGAATTTGATTACGAGGAAACCCGGCCCTTTATCGGGGTCGATATCAACTATGACCTGGCCGCAGAGGTCGGGGTTTCCGTATCCACCATCGGACGCACTCTGGAAACCATCATGGGCAGCCGCAAGGTCACCACATACCTCAGTGGCGGACGCGAGTATGACGTGATCGTACAGGGAGAGCGGGACACCCTGCGTACACCCAACCGCATTGAGAATATCGCAGTACGTTCGGAAACCACTGGCGCACTGATTCCCCTCGCCAACCTGGTCACCCTGAGAGAGTATGCAGACAGTGGCGCACTGAATCGTTTCAATCGCATCCGTGCCATGACCCTGAGTGCCAACCTGGCTGATGACCTGACGCTCGACCAGGCACTGACACACCTCGAAAATCTCGTCCGGGAGCGTCTGCCGGAGACCGCCCAGATCGATTACAAAGGGGAATCAGCCGAACTGCGCGACAGCTCTGGCGCTGTTTATCTCACCCTGATACTCGGACTACTGATTGTTTACCTGGCCATGGCGGCGCAGTTCGAAAGTTTCGTGCACCCCTTCGTGATTCTGTTCTCAGTGCCTCTGGCCATTGCCGGCGGGCTTCTCGGTCTCTGGTTTTCCGGCATCACTCTGAACCTCTATGCCCAGATTGGTCTGATCATGCTGGTCGGACTGGCTTCCAAGAACGGCATACTGATCGTTGAGTTTGCCAACCAGCTGCGGGATGAAGGGCTGGAATTTGAAGAAGCCCTGGTGAAGGCTTGCCGGGAGCGCCTGCGGCCAATTCTGATGACTGCGGTCACCACGGTAGCAGGCGCCATTCCCTTGATGATATCCGCCGGCGCCGGTTCTGAAACCCGGGTGGTGATCGGAACGGTTATCCTCTGGGGCGTTTCTCTGGCAACCCTGCTGACTTTGGTTATCGTGCCGGTGGCTTACAGTCTGATAACGCGGCACACCCAGTCGCCCGAAGCCCGGACCCGGCAATTGAATAAAGAACTGGAAGCCCGCAGCACCTCAACCATTCAGACGTAACAAGGCTTCTGAGATGGCGGCATGGCTTTTTCTTGCCAGTGTCCGCCGGTCGCTCCCCCTGGCGCTGATCGGCGGCAGGTACATCAATTGGGCTGATACGGAAGGCTCATCGAGTATACGGCTCAAGGTATCGAACACGGAGTCCCCCTCGATGTAGGCTGCCTGTCTGAGCCATTCTCCACTGATTCCGGTATAGGTGAGCGCAATTGGCTGAACCAGGGCCTGTGCACGCACCGCAGCTTCAAACATCATGGGATAAAACGGTAATGGCTGCATCATGTCCGTGGTGGTTCCCTCCGGGAACACCAGTGGGCTGTGCCCTTGCCTAAGCAAGGTCTCAAGTATGGGCAGTTTGCGGTATACCGAGAAGGGTCTGTGCCGGTCGATATACAGCGTTTTCATGCGCTGGCTGATGCGACCCACCATAGGCCAGGTGCCCACTTCCGACTTGGCAACGAAATAGAAAGGCTTTTGCAGACTGAGAACGAGTGTATCAAGCCAGCTGATATGGTTGCAGACAAACAGGGCATTCTTTTCAATCGGATGACCGTGCACCCGGGTCGAAATTCGCAGCTGACTGAGGAAACGGTCCATCCAGCGTGCAAACGATGGAACCTCCATCAGGTGCCGGGAGTTTTCACATAGAGGCCCACCACTGGCCGGAGCCAAACTGAAGCGGACACTCGCTTCTGCACACTGGGCAAACGCGCCAGAAAAGCGCAAAGCTTTCCGGGCCCGGGGATGGATGCCCCAGCGGCGATTATCAATAATCAGTGAACCACGTCCTGTATCTGACATACCTACCAACATGCGTACCTGGCTGCCCCCAACCTTGCGCGATACATATGACAATTTGATGAATCGCTTCTTGCAAGCGATCGAGGCCTTCCGTAAAGCATGAAATGGTCTACATTATTAGGGTGTAAAGAGGACATGTATGCCACCGCAAAACAAGCCCAGCAGCGCGTCCCTGGCGGCACTGCCTGATAAACTTCGCCAGCCAGCTCCATCCACCCTGGCGCTGATTCTGGGGGTATTCCTGCTGTGTCTGGCTCTGACCTTCTCAGTACATCAACTGGCCCAGTACTACGCATTCAAGGATCAGAGCCGACATTTCAGTCACCTGGCCTCGGATGCCGCTGATTCCATGCTGCAGGACCTCCGGGAGCAACAACTGGCCCTGCAGGCAGCCAGCGGTTTTATCCGCGAGCATGGGTTTCCGCAGAGAGACGAGTGGCAGCAATTTACTGCCTCACTCAACCTGCACCAGTCACTGCCGCACACTCAGGGCTTGGGATTTGCCCCTTTTGTATCGATCGAGGACTTGTCGACGCACGAAAGCTCGGTGCAAGACTCCGGGTATCCGGATTATGCCGTCTACCCCCAGGGAAACCGCTCCCGCTATCTTCCGGTCCTTTACATGGAGCCATTTGACTGGAGAAACCTGCGAGCTTTTGGCTTCGATATGTATTCCGACCCTTCAAGACGGGCGGCGATCAACCGGGCAATTGAAGGCAACCAGGTCAGCCTGACAGGCCGGCTGACGCTGATACAGGAAACTCTGGAAAACGTACAGCACGGGCTTCTGATGTATGCCCCTGTCACACAGGCAGACCCAGCCGGCGGGACCATTTCCAGCCAGGAAAGTGTTTTGGGGGTGGTTTTCAGCGCCATCCGTACCGGAGACTTTCTTGGCGGTCTGGAGTCCGAATTCCGGAACGAGCTCGCCATGGCCATTTATCAGGTCAAGAACAATGAGCGCCTCTTGATGGCCCGTTCAGAGGGTGAGGATGTCTTCTGGTCTCAGCGCCGCCGGAACGCCAGCCTGTCGGCCACCCGGCTGGTCGAGTTCGGCGGTCAGACGCTGGCCCTGGAAGTGCTCCCCAAAGCAGCTTTCTTTGCGCAATTTAAAACCGACAAGACGACCTCGATTTTCGTCATCGGTGCCACACTGTCCATACTCATATTGATTCTCCTCCTGCTACTGTTCAGACAGAGGCGTGCACTGGTGGACCACCTGAAGAGCTCTATTGACTCACACATCACGCTGTGCAACAGCCTGAATGGTGTCCTCACGACGCTCGAGCAGGGGCTGATTCTGTCGGATGAGGAAAACCGCATCCTCTGGGCCAACCAGGCCGCTGAAAGCCTCTTTGGTTTCGACCCTGAGAGCCTGGCGGGCCGGACACTCAGCGAACTGTTCCCGGACAAGGCGATGCAGGAACCCGGAGGGCATACGTCACTGTTCAATTCCCAGGGCTATGCCATACCCGGCGAACCCCGTGAGGTGCAGGCGGTCAAACAGAACCTGATGCCTTTTCCGGTCAATGTCACCGTGAAAGAAGTGCGTCATTCAGACAACAACCAGTGGCTTTTCCTGGTCGAAGCCATTAAGCCCGAGCGCCGCGAAGAACAGATGAAACGAGATCTGGTAGGCGTGGTCAGCCACCGCCTCCGCACACCGGCGACAGCCATCCGTGGGGGAGTGTCCCTGGTCCTATCGGGCGCGGCCGGTGGCTTGACAGAAACCCAGAGCCGCATGCTCAGTATTGCCAACTCCAATGTCGACCGGCTGGTTGGCCTGATCGATGAACTGATTGACCTGGATCGCCTGGACAAGAACCAGCTTCCCATCGAAATCCGTAGCCTGAATCTCGCGCAGCAGGTGGATAAGGCTCTGCTTCTGAACCGGGAAAGAATCAACCGCAGTCACTGCGATATTTTCTGGCAGAAGGATGGCCGGCCAGCTTTTGTGATGGCGGATGAGAAGCGCCTGTCGCAGGTATTGACTCACCTGATCCATAATGCCCTTAAATATTCTCCTGAGAAAAGCCAGATATCCATCCGCCTGAACCACAGTCCGGAGTGTCTGCGTCTGGAAATTACCAATCCGGGTGAGCTGGTTCCATTGAATGAACGGGAGCTGATCTTCGAACAGTTTGTCCAGATTGACCGGACAGATGCCCGTCAGAGCGGAGGCAATGGGCTCGGCCTGTATATTTGCCGGGAACTGCTGAAACGTATGAATGCTGAAATCATCTACTTTGTTACTGCCGAGCGCCACAACGGATTCGCCGTACTGCTTCCCTACAGTAGCGACTGAGAGGCCCGTTGCCAATCACCAGACGGACATTCATACAGTGCCCTGATACGCTTGCAAATAAACTCAGGAAGCATACCCTGTGCGCTTCACTTCTGTCACCGACTCCTGGGCCCCTGATGCATACCAAAGTCACGACCGCCTCTGCGTCCACAATCGGCTGGAAAGCAGATCTGATCCTGTTGCTGGTCACCTTGCTCGCGGCTTCCGGCTGGATCTTTTCGCGGGAGAGCCTGCAAGGCATTCCCCCCCTTTTCTTTCTGGCCATACGCTTCCTCGGAGCGGCTGCGGTTTTGGTGGTTTCAGCCCCGCGGCTGTTTACGCATATACAACCCCGGCAGTGGCGCGCTGGCATTCCTTCTGCCCTGTGTTTTGCCGCCGCTCTCACTATCTGGATTCATGCGCTGCTATTGACCCGCCATGTTGGCGTCGGGGCGTTTATCACCAGCTTTGCGATTGTTCTGGTTCCTCTCGTTGGCTGGCTGCTATACCGCACCCGCCCCCTGCCCGCGCACCTTTGGTCTCTGCCGGTTTCAGTGGCCGGGCTTGCCTGTCTGGGTGTGGGTCAACAGTTCGAAGCAGACCCGAGCTACAGTCTGTTTCTGGTAGCCGCCGTTCTGTTTGCCATTCACTTTACGCTGACCGCCCATGCAGTGCGCAGCCTGCCGGCCCTACCTCTCACCGCTCTGCAGTTAACCACAACCGGCACCGTGGCTCTGATGCTTGCCCTGTCGCAGGAAGAATGGCCGGCGGTGATCAGCCTGGATCTCTGGTGCTGGATCATTGCCAGTCTGTTTCTGGCCACTGCCATGCGATTCTTTCTGCAGACCTATGCCCAGGGTCTCTCCTCCGCCAACCACGCCGCTGTCATACTCACGCTGGAGCCGGTGTTTACCGCCAGCCTGGCAGCCCTCTGGTTCAGCGAAACCCTGACCCCGTGGCAATGGGCCGGCTGTTCGGCTCTCTTCGCCGGCCTGATCATTGCCAGGTCTGGTCAAATCCGTCTATGGTTGAAGTCATTGAAACGTCAGTGAGGACTTACCATGCTCAGAACCCAGATCACCACCTGGCAGGAAAATGAAACGGCCCTGCGCCAGATCAGGACGGAAGTGTTTCTGGAAGAGCAGTCTGTACCCGAAGCGCTGG
>JAUIAZ010000401.1 GCA_030427465.1 Gammaproteobacteria bacterium
CGACCATATCCAATATGACACCCGAGTATGGCGCGACGGCGGCCATGTTCTATATCGACCAGCAGACCATTGACTATCTGCGTCTGACCGGACGGGATGATGAGCAGATTGCGCTGGTGGAACAGTATGCGCGTGCCGCCGGCTTCTGGGGTGATAGCCTGAAGACGGCAGAGTATGAGCGGGTTCTGCGCTTTAACCTGTCCGATGTTGGACGTAATCTCGCCGGACCATCAAACCCGCATTCATTATTGCCGGTCTCAGAACTGCAGAAGCGGGGCATCGCGGCGCCTTATGCCGAGGAAGAAGGGAAAATGCCGGATGGTGCGGTTATCATCGCGGCCATTACCAGTTGTACCAATACCAGTAACCCCCGCAACATGATCGCGGCCGGCCTCCTGGCACGTAATGCCAATCGTAAAGGGCTGATCCGCAAGCCTTGGGTGAAAACCTCACTGGCACCCGGATCCAAGACCGTAAAGATGTACTTGAAGGAAGCGGGTCTGCTGAGCGAGCTGGAGTCTCTGGGCTTCGGGGTCGTGGCGTTTGCCTGTACCACCTGTAACGGCATGAGCGGTGCTCTGGACCCGGTTATCCAGCAGGAGATCATCGACCGAGATCTATACGCGACGGCGGTGCTGTCGGGTAACCGGAACTTCGATGGTCGCATTCACCCCTATGCCAAGCAGGCCTTCCTGGCCAGTCCGCCACTGGTTGTGGCTTATGCGATTGCCGGCTCGATCCGCTTTGATATTGAAAAGGATGTGCTGGGGCAGGATGCCGAAGGCAATCCGGTGACCCTCAAGGATATTTGGCCCAGTGACGAGGAAATTGATGCCATCGTGCGCCAGAGTGTGAAGCCGGAGCAGTTCCGCGAGACCTACATTCCGATGTTTGATCTGGATCGCGAGGGCGGGCTATCAGGTTCCCCGCTCTATGAATGGCGACCGCAGAGTACCTATATCCGTCGTCCACCTTATTGGAAAGGCGCGCTAGCTGGCGAACGTAGCCTGAGTGGCATGCGGCCTCTGGCGGTCCTGGGTGATAACATCACCACAGACCACCTGAGTCCCTCCAATGCCATCCTGGCTTCCAGTGCGGCGGGGGAATATCTGGCTAAAATGGGCTTGCCGGAAGAGGACTTCAACTCTTACGCCACGCATCGGGGTGATCACCTGACTGCGCAGCGGGCGACGTTTGCGAATCCGCGCCTGCGTAATGAAATGGTTACAGAGAATGGAGAAGTACGGGAAGGTTCTCTGGCCAGAATCGAACCCGAGGGCAAAGTCACCCGCATGTGGGAAGCCATCGAGACCTACATGGAGCGTCGCCAGCCATTGATCATCATTGCCGGCGCGGACTATGGACAGGGGTCTTCCCGCGACTGGGCTGCCAAAG
Source organism: Gammaproteobacteria bacterium (assembly GCA_030427465.1). Classification (GTDB taxonomy): domain Bacteria; phylum Pseudomonadota; class Gammaproteobacteria; order Pseudomonadales; family Oleiphilaceae; genus JADJWY01. The sequence continues at coordinate 1,396 of JAUIAZ010000401.1, forward strand.
GCGTGCGCCTGGCAGGTGTGGAAGTCATCGTGGCTGAGGGCTTTGAGCGGATCCACCGCACCAACCTGATCGGTATGGGCGTTCTGCCGCTGGAGTTTGCAGCCGGTACCACGCGCAAGACTCTGGAGATCGATGGCACCGAAACCTTTGACGTCAAGGGCGCTTTCGAACCCCGCGCGACGCTGGAACTGGTGATTCACCGGCGCGATGGCAGCACACAGACCGTGCCGGTGCTCTGTCGTCTGGATACCGCCGAAGAAGTCAGTATCTATGAAGCGGGCGGCGTGCTGCAGCGTTTTGCCCAGGACTTCCTGGAAAGCGCATAGGAGCAGGGCCGTGAGTGAGACAAAGCAGATCAATCTGTCCCAGATCCGGGTGCCGGCGATGTACTATCGTGGCGGCACCAGCAAAGGGGTTTTCTTTCGTCAGGATCAGTTGCCGCCCTCTGCGCGGCAGCCTGGTCCGGGCCGGGATGCCTTTCTGCTGCGGGTCATCGGCAGTCCCGACCCTTATGCCAAGCAGATTGATGGTATGGGCGGCGCAAGTTCCAGCACCAGCAAAACTGTTATCCTGGCCCCTCCCAGTCAGGCAGGTCATGACGTTGACTACCTCTTTGGTCAGGTGGCCATTGACCGGGCAGTCGTGGACTGGAGCGGTAACTGCGGCAATCTCAGTGCGGCCGTGGGTGCTTTTGCCATTCAGTCCGGCCTGATTGATAAAGCGAGCCTGCCGCGAAATGGTATGGCTATTGTCCGTATCTGGCAGGTGAATATCAGCAAGACCATCGTGGCGCATATCCCCATGCGCGATGGCGAAGTGCAGGAAACGGGTGATTTCGAGCTGGACGGCGTGACCTTTCCAGCCGCGGAAATCGTGGTGGAATTCATGGATCCGGCCGACGGCGAAGGAGCGCTGCTGCCCACCGGGCAGGTCACAGATTCACTCGAGGTACCGGGAATAGGCTGTTTTCGCTGCTCTCTGATCAATGCGGGCATACCCACTGTGTTCATTCCGGCTGGAGAGCTGGGGCTGACCGGAAGCGAGCTCCAGGAAGCGGTTAACCAGAACGATGCGCTGCTTCAGCGCCTGGAGACGGTGCGTCAGCATGCCAGTCTGAAGATGGGGTTGGTGAAAACTCTGGAGGAGGCATCCCAGCGTCAGCACACACCCAAGATCGCCTGGGTGGCTCCGGCACTGACTTACGCGGCATCCAGTGGCAAAACCGTGGCGCAGGCGGAAATTGACCTCGTGGTTCGTGCCATGTCCATGGGTAAACTGCACCATGCCATGATGGGCACGGCGGCGGTCGCGATTGCAGCGGCTGCAGCCATACCGGGTACGGTGGTCAATGACTGCCTGAAACAGAAGTCAGCCCCTTCTGTGACCTTTGGCCACCCTTCAGGCACCCTGACGGTGGGCGCTGAGGCCCGGGAGTCTGAGGGGCAGTGGCAGATTGGCAAAGCCATCATGAGCCGCAGTGCGCGTATACTCATGGAAGGCTGGGTCAGGGTGCCGGCAGAACTTGAGTAAACTGCTACAGTGAGCGGGCGAAGGCGGCCTCGAGTGACGCACGAATGGAAGGCATTTGTGCGTCAAAGAAGCTTTGCAGGCGCTGTGAAGCATCCAGACAGCTGTCATTGCAGGGGCTGGAAGCCTGAATCAGGGCGGCATCCGGCCGCCTTTCCACGAACAGACTGACCAGCTGTCCGAGCTTGGCCTTGAAAGGGTCATCGTAAAGCTTGCCACCGACCAGATAGGTATACGCCAGCAGGAATTGCTGGCCGTTTTCTCTGTGGCTGACCCGAATCAGATTCAGCCCCTCCCTTCCGGAGGG
>JAUIAZ010000402.1 GCA_030427465.1 Gammaproteobacteria bacterium
GGGTGTTTCATTCTGCAGCAGGTCCTCGCGATGCAGGTCGGCGGCCTCAAAACGCACATTCTCCAGCTGATTACGCCGGGCATTCTCTGCAGCCCGCTCTGTCATCGCCACGCTGCCTTCAACACCAATTACCCGCCCGGCCCGCCGGGCCAGTGCCACGCTGAAATTACCCAGACCACAAAACAGATCAAGCACGGTTTCATCCGCATGCGGAGACAGCCAGTCAATCGCTCGCTGAACCATCTTGCGATTCATGGGCAGATTGACCTGAGTAAAGTCCGTGGGCTCGAAGCGCAGACGACTGCCATCATCCAGACCGAAATACAGCCCGTCGTATTCGTCCGGAGCACACAACAGGGTCACCGTGTCAGGGCCTTTGGACTGCAGATAAAGGGCAAAGCCGCTGCCCTGGCTCCAGCCGCGCAAGGAGTCCAGATCGGTGTCGGTGAACGGAGCCATGTGCCGGACGATCAGGGCTTTGCCCTCTTCACCACAGGCAAGTTCAAGCTGCGGAATCTGGTCACGGATGGAGGTGGCACTCAGGACATCCCGCAGGGTTTCCAGGTGGTCGGTAAACTCATCCACCAGGATCGTGCACTCGGTCATGGCGGTCAGGAAATTGCTGTGTCGCTCGCGAAAGCCAATGAGCACCTCGCCGCGCTTGTGAACATAGCGAACCCCCAGACGGGCTTTGGTGCGATAGCCCCGCTGATCAGCGATGAGCGGCTCAACCCACTGCTCTGGCTCGAGGTCGCCAAAGTGCTTCAGCTGTTCCGCCAGCACGGACTGCTTGTGGCGAATCTGCGCATCCGGATCGAGATGTTGAAGACTGCAGCCACCACAGATCTGTGCATGCGGACAGGGCGGCTCGACGCGATCCGGGTGAGGCTCGCCCAGCAGTTCATCCGTGACCAGTTCGTCATATTGTCGCTTGGAATAGGCATAGTGCGCCTGCACCCGTTCCCCAGGCAACGCGTTGTCCACAAAGCCGGTCTTGCCTTCAATCCGGGCAACCCCCCGGCCATCGTGACTGAGGCTTTCGATGGTCAGTTCTACCGGTCCGACCGGAACTTTTCTGCGCTTACGGCTTCTATAGCCCATGTTTGATTTTCCGTCAGGCTGATTATTGGAGAGAACGGTCTGCAGCCGGCTGATAAACGCCGGTAGACAGGTAGCGATCGCCACGGTCACAGATGATGGCCACGATTGTGGCATTTTCAACCCTTGCAGCCACCCGCAAGGCACCCGCGATGGCACCCCCGCTGCTAACACCGCAGAAAAGCCCTTCTTTCTGCGCCAGCTCGCGCATGGTTTCTTCGGCCTCCTGCTGCGCGATATCCAGCACTTCGTCAACCCGGCTGGCATCATAAATCTCGGGCAGGTAGGCCTGTGGCCAGCGACGAATGCCTGGAATCGAAGCCCCATCGGCAGGTTGCAAGCCGACAATCCGGACATCCGGGTTTTGGGATTTGAGGAAGCGGGAGGTTCCCATGATGGTTCCCGTTGTTCCCATGGAGGAGACAAAGTGGGTGATCCGGCCCTGTGTCTGACGCCAGATCTCTGGGCCCGTCGTCTTGAAATGCGCATCCGGATTATCCGGATTGGCAAACTGGTCGAGCACCCGGCCTTCGCCCCGGGCTTCCATGGCCTTGGCCAGGTCGCGGGCCCCTTCCATGCCGTCTTCGCGACTCACGGAAATGATTTCCGCACCGTAAGCGGTCATGGCAGCCCGGCGTTCTTCACTCATGTGAGCCGGCATGATCAGACGCATGCGGAAACCGCGCATGGCGGCTGCCATGGCCAGCGCAATGCCAGTGTTGCCACTGGTGGCCTCAATCAGCAGATCACCCGGCCGGATTTCCCCACGGGCCTCAGCCTGCATGATCATGTTCAGCGCAGGCCGGTCTTTCACCGAGCCCGCCGGGTTGTTGCCCTCGAGCTTGGCGAGTATGACATTACCCCGCAGATCCCCTAGGCGCTCTTCCGGCAGGCGCTTCAGCTCGATAAGCGGTGTCTCGCCAACACAAGACTCAATACCGGGATATGACATACAATGGTTTCCTTAATCGGAGGACTGCGGGGCGTCATGATAAGCAATTTCAAGCTGGGTTCCCAAGTCCGATTTCGTCTGACTTCATACCACCGGTGCTGAAGGGGCTTCATGCGCAGCGGTTTTTCCATACGTTCGACAGTCATGTTGTACACCCTGGCACCGATGCTGGTGATTGCAACTCTGGTCTGCGCCTGGTTCGTCAACTTCCGCATTGAGGATCTCGATGAAGCCCTGAACCAGCGAGGCATCAGCACGGCCCGACAGCTGGCGGTGGTTTCCGAGTATGCCCTGCTGACCGGCAACCGCAATCAGTTGGCCAAACTCGCCTCCACCCTGCTGCGACGCGAAGGCATCCGTTCCGTGTCGATTTACGACAGTAAACGCCAGCTACTGACCCATCAGGGGCCCCAGCCGCTGGAGCCCGGCACACTGATCGCCTCACTCGGTCTGAACAAGAGCATCTACCGCACGGAACACAGCTTCCGCTACGCCGTGCCGGTTCTGCTGGGGGCCGACAACCTCATCAATGACCTCAGCCCGGCACCCGATACCACTCAGCGGGCCGGCACACAACCATTGGGCTGGGGCGTGGTCGAACTTCGCCGGGACAGCACCGAGTCCGCCAAACTCTGGACTGCCACCATCGCCATGCTCGCCACCCTGGCCACTATCGTACTGAACTTCAGCCTGGCCCGGCATCTGACCCGGCGGCTGGCCGACCCGGTGCGCGAGATCACCCGTGCAGTGCATGAACTCGGCGGTGGGCGTCTGCAGACCCGGGTACAGGTTGAGGGTGGCCCCGAGATTGACCGCCTGCAGGAAGGCATCAACACCATGGCAGAGGCGCTGCAGCGCTTGCGCAGCGAACTGCAACAAAACATTGACCAGGCGACCGAAGACCTCAGGGAAACCCTGGAGACCATCGAAATCCAGAACATCGAGCTGGACATCGCACGCAAGAACGCTCTGGAGGCCAGCCGTGTGAAGTCCGAGTTCCTGGCCAATATGTCACATGAAATCCGCACCCCGCTGAACGGCATCATGGGCTTCACCCGTCTGCTACTGAAAAGCCAGACCAGCCGTCAGCAGCGGGATCAGCTACAGACCATCATGAAGTCTTCCGAGATTTTGCTCACGATCATCAATGACGTACTCGATTTTTCCAAGATCGA
>JAUIAZ010000403.1 GCA_030427465.1 Gammaproteobacteria bacterium
CGGCGGAGGGAGTTGAGCATTCCGAGTATGTTGGCCAGGTATCGCGCAAGCTGCGCCGGGGGCAACATCTCGGTAACCGTTTTGTCATCGTTCTGCGCGATCTTGAGTGGCAGGATACCCTTGCCGCGCATCTGGACTGGATCCGGAAGCATGGCTTTCCGAACGCCTTTGGCTTGCAGCGTTTTGGTCACGACAATCAGAACCTTGCGCTGGGAGCCGATTGGCTGACTCGTGGTGGACGCCAGCGCGTGAAACAGAAGCAGGCTCTGTGGATTTCTGCCATACGCAGTGCCTTCTTCAACACGCAACTCCGTGAGCGGATAGCAAGTGGTGACTGGTCAGCCCTGATGCCAGGGGATGAGCCTGTTGCTGTCGCCACTGCCTGTGCCGATCCCGGCCGGCGTGCCTGCCTGGTTCCCGCCGCAGAACTGCCAGAGGGGCTGCGGCCTGACCGGCAGGCGGAAGGGGAAGGACAGGAGCCGGCTTTTGGTCCGCTGCTGCGCGGGCTCCATCGCAGTGGTTCGCGCAGACAGCTGCGACCCATGGTGGCGCTGTGTCCGGACTTGAGCTGGCAGCGTGAGGCATCTCGGTTAACACTGAGCTTCAGTCTGGGTGTGGGGTGCTACGCTTCTAGTCTGCTCGAGAATATTTTTGACTTACAGGCTCCCGCTGAATCCCCCTCGGCAGCAGACGATGCCGAAGAATCCGACTCAGGAGATCATGCTTGAAAATACTTGTTTCCAATGACGATGGCGTCAACGCGCCGGGGCTGAGGGTGCTTGCGGAAGCTCTGGCTTCGATTGCCGACATCCGGGTGATTGCACCGGACCGGGATCACAGTGGGGCCAGTAACTCTCTGACCCTTAGCCGGCCGTTGACCGTTCGGGAAACAGCGGAAGGTTTCCTGTCAGTAGACGGAACGCCGACAGACTGTGTCAATCTCGGTCTGAGTGAGCGTTTTGGTCACGGCGCTGAGCGGGTGGTTTCCGGTATCAACACCCACGCCAACCTCGGTGACGATGTGCTGTACAGTGGTACCGTCGCCGCTGCAACTGAAGGGCGCTTTCTGGGGCTCGCGCCGATTGCCGTAAGTCTCGTCAATCGCGGCAGCTGGCACTATGACACAGCGGCTCGTGTGGTAGTGGAATTGTTGTCCCATCCTGCCGTGCTCGACCTGCCGCCCCGCACGATCCTGAATGTCAATGTGCCGGATGTGCCTTACGAAGCGCTAAGAGGCATGCAGGTCACCCGGCTCGGACATCGTCACTTCAGCGGTGAGCCGGTCGAGGTGAGGGATCCGCGCGGCAAACAGAGGTTCTGGGTTGCAGCCTCCGGCAAAGAGGAAGATGGCGGAGAGGGCACGGATTTCCATGCGGTTGCCCATGATTATGTATCGCTAACGCCTTTACAGGTGGACATGACTCAGTACAAGGCATTCCCACAACTGACACAATGGCTGGACCAGGCAAAATGACAGTGGATCTTCAAGGTATTGGCATGACCTCCATGCGCACACGCAAGCGTCTGATAGAGCGCCTGAAAGAGGAGGGTATCAGTGACTCGCGCGTACTGGATGCCATGATGCAGGTGCCGCGCCATATTTTCGTGGACGAAGCGCTGGCCCACCGGGCCTATGAAAACACGGCACTGCCGATTGGTTACAGCCAGACAATTTCACAGCCTTACATTGTGGCACGCATGTCTGAACTGTTGTGCGAAGGTGAGCATCTGCCCCGGCGTGTCCTGGAAGTCGGAACGGGCTCCGGGTATCAGTCGTCGGTATTGTCCCAGCTGGCGGATAGCGTGTATACAGTTGAGCGAATTGAGCCTTTGCTCAAGCGCGCATCCCAGCGCTTCAAACTTCTCAAGGCCAACAACATCAGAACCCGCCTCTCAGACGGAAACTGGGGCTGGCCGGAAGAGGGCCCTTTCGATGCCATCCTGGTCACAGCAGCGCCGGAACAGATTCCTCAGGAGTTGCTGACCCAGCTGAGTCCGGGCGGACGCCTCGTCATTCCGGTTGGTGTCGATGGTGCCCAGGAACTGCGTGTCATCGAGCAGACTGCGGAAGGCTGGGAAGTGCGCACGGTTGAAGCTGTGCGCTTTGTACCATTGCTCAGTGGGGTGGTGCGCTGATGATGGGCTGGTTTTTACGTGGGCTCGCCATGGGTGCGGCGGATATCGTTCCAGGGGTATCCGGTGGAACCATTGCTTTTATTACCGGGATCTATGAGCGACTGATTACTGCCATCAGCGCCTTCGATCACCGCCTCTTTTCAGTCTGGCGGACAAAAGGCTGGGCCGGAGTCTGGCAAGCCATAGACGGTACTTTTCTGGTGGTTTTGTTTGCCGGCATACTCACCAGCGTGGCTTCGCTGGCCCACCTGATCAACTGGATGCTGGAGCAGCATGCCATTATGCTCTGGTCATTCTTCTTCGGTTTGATCCTGGGTTCGGTTTTTCTGATCCGTGCAGCCATGAAAGCGCCGGGATTGACCACGTACATGGCCATTCTGAGCGGTGCGTTGATGGCTTATGCCATTACCATGATGGCGCCCTCGCAGATCCCGCTGACCAACCTGAATCTGTTCCTGGCCGGAATGATTGCCATCTGTGCCATGATTTTGCCTGGGGTGTCAGGCAGTTTTCTGCTGCTGGTCATGGGCATGTATGCCCATGTGATCGGAGCCATCAAAGGTTTCGATATCGGTCTGCTGGCGGTGTTCGCCGGAGGTTGTGTTGTAGGGCTGATAGGCTTTTCCCACATTCTGAAATGGTTGCTGAAGGCGTATCACGATCTGACTCTGGCTCTGCTGACCGGGTTTATGCTCGGCTCTCTTAACAAGGTCTGGCCCTGGAAACAGGTACTGGAATACCGGATCAACAGCAAGGGCGAACCGGTTCCCCTGATCGAGAGAAATATCCTTCCTGAGCATTATGAACAGCTTACAGGTCAATCTTCACAGCTGTTATTAGCTATAATCCTCTTTATTCTGGGTGTTGGCCTGGTTGTTCTGATGGACCGTTACCAGAAAGTTCAGAACCGCAAGGCTTAGGTAACCAGAGGTAACACCTGAGTGTTACCTTTTTGCACTTTCTGTCCGGCTTTTAATTTTTTGTCGATCAGAGTCGAAACTGAAATTTAGCGATATTTGAACTACTTAGAGCGTTTTCTTAAATTTTTTATATTTTAATGGTCATAAGAAAATAATTTTTAGTTCTTT
>JAUIAZ010000046.1 GCA_030427465.1 Gammaproteobacteria bacterium
GAGCCACACAGTGTCCGGTACTGGAAGGATGGTAAGCGGCCGAAACCGCTGCAAACAAGGTGAGTTAAGAGGTTACAAATGACAATTAAACGAGCGCTGTTGGTCGACGATTCCAAAGTGGCGCGCTTTGCTCTCAGCAAGCTTCTGGAAAACGAAGAACTGAATGTGAGCATGGCGGGCTCCGCCGAAGAGGCCATGAGCATGCTGAGAGACGGCGAGCAGCCTGATGTCATTTTCATGGATCACCTGATGCCGGGCATGAACGGGGTCGAGGCGACAAAGGCCATCAAGTCCAACCCGGCCACATCCGGCATTCCGGTTGTCATGTGTACTTCAAAAAAGTCGCCGGAGTTTGAAGAAGCAGCGAAGAAGTTTGGCATTTACAACATCCTGACCAAGCCCCCTCACAGCGACAGCCTGCTCAACCTGCTGTCTCAGCTGGAGACAGACATCAATAACGGCACGCTGCCGGAAACACCCGTCGGGCTGTCTGATCTGCCAAATGACCTGAACGATTACGATGTTGACGATGACCGGCCCGAACCCACTGCACAGGGTAACCCGGCTGCGGCGGCGGTTGCGAGCGTTGTCGGAGGCGGCGGAGCCAATAGCGCAACACCTGCTGAACTGCCGCTGACCAACATTGAGGAGGCTGCCCGTTCTGCCGTCAGGTCCACCATGAATGTGCGCATGCACGAACTGCTCAGCGACCTCTTCGATGAACAGTACGCGCACCTGAAACGTTTGTCTGACGAACTCAAGGATCGTCAGGAAACCCTGCACAGCGATCTCGAGCGGCAATTCCAGAACCGGATCGACGGGCTGAAAGAAGAGCTGGTAGCAGAAGTCGCGCTTGCCGTCAGCGAGCAGATCAATGAGAAAGGCTCATCCGAAGGCCAGGGATTACTCAGTGCATCCCAGCTGGATGAGTTGAAGGACCACATGACAACGGTTCAGTCTATCGACACCGAATTCTGGCAAACCCTGCAGGCCGAAGCCATTCAACAGGCCCACGATATTTCCAGGGAAACCGCTGAGGATATCGCGAGACGCACCATCGAGCTCTATGGTCAGAGTGGCGGAAAAGCCAACCAGAAAGCCTATCTGGTCTTCCTCTCCGTCAGTCTGGGTATTTTTGCTGTTGGCATTGCCTTCCTGACAGGCATGTTCGGCTAGGCACTGATATGAAGCGGGTGTATCTCGCTGGCCCTGAAGTGTTTTTGGGCCACGCCCGCTTGTTTGCCGACTGGAAAAAAGATCTGTGTCGCCACTATGGTCTGCAAGGGCTGTTCCCTCTGGATGCAGAACTTCGTCTTGAGGACAATGCGTCTCCCCCTGACACGGCCCTCGCCATCTTCCAGGCTAACTGTCACCTGATCAGAAGCTGCGATCTTCTGATCGCCAACCTCAGCCCCTTCCGCGGGCCCAGTGCTGACCCCGGTACGGCCTATGAGCTGGGCTATGCCCAAGGCCTGGGAATTCCTACCTATGCGTATTCTGAACAGGACTCGGAGTATCACCAACGTGTGAAACCTTGCACTGAATCATCGGGTTCGGCAGACAATAGTCGGTTCCGCGACATCGAAGGGCTTGAGATCGAAAATTTTGGCCTACAGGACAACCTCATGCTGGTTTGTGGCTTGTCTGCACCTCTGTTTACCGGTCATAGTAACGACGCTTTCAATCAACAGTTATCCGCTTTCGAACGCTGCCTGGCTTATTTGCAGGTCGAATCAGAATAGGTTCGGGATCACAATGAGTACTGAGTCGTCTGTAGAACTCAAGCTTCAAGACCATCTGGCACCGGTGCTGGAGCTTCTGCAAAAACAACAGATAGTGGAGTCGCTGACCCAGCGCCAGGAGCAGGTCGACAACAACGCCCTGGTCGAGAATCTCGTACACCGCCAGCATGAGGTTGCCCTGCGACGCAAACTGACACAGCTGCAGGCGGCAGACTTGGCGCACCTTCTCGAAATGCTGCCAATGGATCAGCGCACACTGGTCTGGCAACTTGTAGATGAAAAACGTGCAGCGCGGACCCTGGCCGAACTCAACGATGCCGCGTTGAGTAGTCTCATCCGGGTGACTCCGCAGGAAAGGCTGATGCAGATCCTGCCGCTGATTGATCTGGATGACCTCCCCGAGCTGGCCGACTTTATCCCGGATGACCTGTTGGCGGCCGTCAAGACCGGACTTGAGGCGCAGGAAAGACAGTGGCTGGAACAGACACTGCAATACCCGGAAGACCGCGTGGGCAATCTCATGAGCAGGGAAGCCCTGCAAATATCCGGGGCAGCCACCGTTGACGAGGCCATCAAGTATGTCCAGCAATGCCAGAGCATTCCGGAACAGACCGATAAGTTATTCATCGTTGAGGGAAAGCGCACTCTGACCGGCGTCGTTCCGCTGTCTGCTCTACTGCGACATGAGGGCAGGCAGAAGCTGTCAGAAGTCATGGATTCCGATGTGGTGCGATTTCAGCCGGAAGAAGAGGCTGAATCTGCTGCTTATGCTTTTGAGCGTTATGATCTGATCAGTGCACCGGTTGTGGATGACCGCAACAGGATACTGGGGCGCCTGACGGTCGAAACCATGATGGATTACCTGCGTGAATCGCAGGAGTCGCTGGCACTGGCGAACCAGGGGCTGAGTGCTCGCGCAGACCTGTTTGCGCCCGTCTGGCACAATGCCCGCAACCGCTGGTTCTGGCTGGGTCTGAACCTGGTTACGGCTTTTATCGCCACCCGGTTTATTGCGCTCTTTGAAAGCACCATAGAGAACCTGGTGGCATTGGCCACCCTCATGCCGATTGTTGCAAGTATCGGAGGCAATACCGGCCACCAGACTGCCACACTGATGATTCGTAGCCTGTCTCTGGACCAGATCCAGAGAAGCAATCTGCCCGTGGCTTTCGCCAAGGAACTGGGGGTCAGTCTGATCAATGGCATTATCTGGGGTACCGTGATGGGTTGTCTGGCCGCCCTCTTTTACCAGAATATCCAGTTAGGGCTGGTGATGCTGGTCGCTGTGCTTTTAAATCTGGTGCTGGCAGCAATCTTCGGGCTGCTGACACCGCTGACAGTCGACCGGCTTGGCAAAGACCCGGCCATGGGCACCAGCGTCATCCTCACCTTTGTAACTGACAGTATGGGTTTTTTCCTTTTCCTGGGCCTTGCCACTCTCTGGCTCTGACCTTCCAGAATTCTGGAGATTTTTTTCAGAACCCGCCTGATCGCCCCCTTCCCCACAGATGAAAACAAAATGTCATGATCTCAGGGTAGCCTCGGGCACCTGTGCACTCGTTCCTGGTTCATCAGACAAATTTGAGCCAGGTCAAACACCACAGCAGTTAAAGCAACAACAATGACAGACGGTCTGGCCCATCTGCACCAGAAAAGCCAACCGATTCCATTGGGGGGGAAACAAGGCATGCCAATTCTGCAACAAGCCGGCAAACTGCTGCGTCGGGCTCTGGGCCAGCAAAGGCACGTCGTCCAGTTCAGAAACTGGTGGCTGATAGAACTGCGACAGGGGTGCGCAGAACACCCGGACTTTCTTCCGCGGCTCAGCTCGTTGCTGAAAGAGCAGAAAGGCGTAAGCCATGTCACCTACTCGGCTGAAATCGAGCGCCTGGTTGTCCGTTGCGAGACAGACCACACCATTACGGAGCGAGACTGGCAACGCTGGATAGTTTCCGTTGAAAAACCCCTGAATCTCAACCGGGCTTTTTTCGCCGCCCGTACCCGCTTTCCTGCAGAGCAGGACACCCGGCTTCGTTCCCTGCTGGAGATGGGTCTGGACCTGAGCAGCTTCGCTGGCGGTCTGCTTATGCGCCAGGTCAATGAACGCACATTTCGCTTTTTTTCTGACCTCTCGGCGCTGAGCGCGCTGCTTGAGAACAGTGAGGACCTGCGACGTCCTCTGGATCTGTGGGTCGGCGAAGACAACTCCGAGCTGGTGTTGCGACTTGTCGCCACATTCGGCGAGTCATTCTCACAAGGCTGGTCCGGCTCCCTCGTGGATCTGCTCCATCGTCTGCATATCTGGCAAACCGAAAACGAGCGACAACGATGCTGGGAGACCCTCCAGGAGCAGTGTCTGGAAAGCCTGATGAAGCAAAGCACATCTGAGCTACTCCCAAGCGACCGCCCGGTTCCCCTGCCGGATGGTCCTGTCGAGGCTTATCAGTCAACCGCCGACAAGCTGTCCCTGGCTGCTTTCAGCACCGGCATGGCTTTCAGCCATAACCTGACCCGCTCATTCGCCACGCTCTTCACATCGGTACCCCGGCCGGCGCTTCGCGGGCAGGAGAGCTTTAATCTGGAACTAATTAAGCAATTATCGCAAAGCAACATACTGGTACTGAATGCCGAGGCGCTCAAATCTCTCGACCGTCTGACCTGTGTAGTTCTGGATGCCAGTTGGCTGCAGCAGACACGTCGGGTCATCAGTACAGTTCTGCGCCTGGATGAACACATGCCGGAATTACAGGCTCTCGACGAGCGTATCCGGAACCCGGCCAACGAAGCGGGTGACTTCCGGCTCGAATCCGTCACATCGCCTGACTCACTCACCGAGACCGTGGCGGAGTGGTGGCAGAAAACGTCCGAGCCACTGGAATCGCTGTACCTGGTGTATCGCAAAAAACAGCTCAGGGGCGCCATACTGGTCAGCGCCGTCACCGACCACGCTACAGAGTCCCTGTTAAGCCGAATCCGCCAGCAGGGATTGAAAGTCCATCTGGCAAAGCTGGATCCGAATGAAGAGACGGAGAGCCTACTCCGTGTGGGAAATCTGGTGGCCGACCTGCAACGACAGGGCGATGTGGTTCTGGCCATGGGGCGAGAGGAAATCATTCAGGGGGCTGACCTGGCTGTGGGCCTTCTGAGCCCGGAAAAGCGGGACTGGACACGTGGCGCCGATTTGCTGGTTACGGACCCCATGGCAGCTTTGTGGGCACTGCTCGAAGCCAGTGATCTTGGTAACCAGGCCGCGCGACAGAGTGTCGAAATGGCCCGTATAGAAGCCTTCAGTGGCTTGATTCTTTCTCTGGATACTCCGGATCGCCGCAGTTTTTCCCGCATCCGTCTGGCGGCCAACCTCGCCACGCTGGGCAGCATGGTGAATGGCCGGCGTCTGGCACGTAAGGTCAAGCCCATGCCCCTGAGTCTGGTCGACGACTTCACCCCCTGGCATGCCATGGATACCGATTCGGTACTGGAGCGGCTTCAGTCAGCTGATTCGGACACCACTCCAGCCAGACCGGAATGCAACCCCGACCAGCCTGACAGCTTCGTAAAACTCTGGCTGCAGGAAATGAGCAGCCCCCTGGTTCCGATATTGCTCACCGGAGCTGGCCTCGCAGCCTTTACCGGTGCCGTCGGTGATGCCTTGCTGATCGGTGGCGTCATGGCCCTGAACGGTGTCGTTGGAGGGCGTCAGCGCCAGCAAACCGAACAACAGTTGCAGTCCATGGGTATGAAGACCGAACAGGTGTACCACACTCTGCGGGGCTCCCAAGAGTGCTGGATACCAGCTGACGAACTGCGGCCAGGTGACCGGATTTTCCTGCAGACCGGCGATCTGGTTCCGGCAGACGCGCGAGTCCTGAAAGCCACCCACCTGGAAACCGATGAGTCTTCCCTGACCGGGGAGTCCATGCCCGTCAAGAAAGGCACGGCGCCCAGTTTTTCTCTCGTGGTGTCTGAGCGCAGCTCCATGCTTTGGGAGGGAACTGCACTGGTTCAGGGGGAAGCAGAGGCTGTGGTCGTGGTTGAGCAGTCACGTTCAGAGTCCCGCCGGAGTCAGGCTTTCGTCAGACCCAACTTCAACGGCGTGGAAGCACGGCTCGAACGTCTGACGGATCTGACCGTTCCGGTTGCCGCTTTCTCAGGCGTGGCGATTCTGCTGAGTGGTCTGTCACGCGGGCTGCCGGTTCAGGAGGTGGTGGGCTCGGGTGTGAGTCTCGCCGTTGCAGCCGTTCCTGAAGGTCTCCCCATCATGGCGACCATGGCGCAGCTGGCATCCGCCAGCCGCCTGGGTGAAAAAGGGGCTCTGGCACGCAATCCCAGGGCCATCGAAGCCCTGGGTCGCATGAGTGTTCTTTGTGCGGATAAAACCGGCACCCTGACGGAAGGACGCCTGGCCCTACGCCTGATTGCCGTGGATGGCGAGATCGAAGAGGTGGACTCCCTGACAGAAGCTTCAAGACAGGTTCTGAAACTGGCCTGGATGGCTTGTCCTGATGGCGTTGGCAAAGGCAAATCGCGGCATTTTACGGATGAGGCGGTGGGGCGTGCCGTACTGGACCGCCACCCGGAACTGGGTGAAGCCCTGGCAGGCTGGACTCGGGCCAGAGAAATGCCCTTTAAATCCGAGCGTGGCTACCATGCCACCCTCTGGCAACATGAAGATGAAACCAAACGCCTGTGCGTCAAAGGCGCGCCGGAAATCATTCTCGGGCTCTGCAATCGCTGGAAACGGCCGGACGGCGTCACCGAACCCCTCGGCGATGAGGGTGTCACCCGCTTTACCGAGCTAGCGCACTCCCTGGCTGACCGGGGATTCCGGATTCTGGCGGTGGCTGAGCGCCCGGCGCGTACCCTGACCCTGGACCGCAGCAAAGTCAATAACCTGGTATTCAGGGGCTTCCTGGCTCTCGCCGACCCGGTCAGGGCCTCTGCGCGCGAAGCTGTAGCACAGCTGGCTGATGCCGGAATTCAGGTCAAGATGATCACCGGCGACCACCCGGTCACTGCCTGCGCGATTGCCCGTGAGCTGAATATGGGACACTCGGTGGAAGTGCTGACGGGTGCACAGATTCAGGCGCTCAGTGATGAAGAGCTCGGACAGTCTTGCCAGAGCGTGTCGGTATTTGCCCGCGTAACGCCCTCGCAGAAAGCCCGTATAGTCAAAGCCCTGCAGACACGGGGCGAGGTTGTCGGCATGACCGGAGATGGCGCCAATGATGCCGCCGCCATCCGGCTGGCAGAGGTGGGCATTGCCCTGGGTTCTGACTGCAGTGTGGCCGCTCAGCAGGCGGCAGACCTGCTGGTTATGGATAGCCGTATTGAGACTATTGTCAGCGCCGTACTGGAGGGCCGCTCTCTCTGGACTGCCGTTCGGGATGCCGTGGCCCTTCTGGTTGGCGGCAACCTCGGCGAGATCGGCTTTACCCTGATCGCCGGATTACTGGAAGGCCGCTCTCCGCTGAACGCCCGCCAATTGCTGCTGGTCAATCTACTCACGGATACGCTTCCTGCTCTGGCCGTTGCCTTGCGCAAACCGGACAAGGTGAAAGCCACGCAACTGATGGAGGAAGGCCCGGATGCCTCTCTTGGAGAGGCGCTGACACGTGAAATCCAATGGCGTGCCGGCCTCACCGGATCGGTGACCACTTTCTCCTGGATGCTGGATCGCTGGCTGCGAGGGCCTGAACGGGCTTCTACCGTCGCCTTGCTCACGCTCATTGGCTCGCAGCTGGGTCAAACCCTACTGGCCGGAAAAGGTTCACGGGATGTATTGCTGTCCTCGACGGCCGCACTGGCAGCCCTGGCTGTCATTGTGGAGACTCCCGGCTTGAACCGCTTCTTCGGCTGCAGTCGCCCGGGCATCCTGGGCTGGACGGGGGCCATTGGCAGTGTGCTTGCCAGTGTCGGGGGCGCCGCCCTGCTTCCCAAACTGGAACAGGCTGCCAGAGAACAGGAAAGCCGCTTTGAAGAGCGTGTTCGCACCTGGGTCAACTCGGAAGAGCCAATGTAAAAAAGTGCTGATCTGCTCCAAAAATTCAGCAGCAAGACCGGAAACGGCCCCTAGATCACCGAACTTCGCTATCTTTGGCCGACTTCTTGTCGAGCAAATATTCAGCCACTGCCTCAAAGGCAGGCACTGAAGTCGGGTCAATGTATGCATTTTTTGCCTGTGGGTGAGAGGCAAACCTGGCTATCACCATTTGTGCGGTAGGGTCTATGTATAGAGTCTGCCCGTGCACGCCTCGTGCGGCATAAGCCCCATGACTATTGTGGAAGACCCACCACATGCTCCGGTAACTGCCCCCGGCCAACGAGGCATAACCCGCTTTCGAAAAAGCACTTTTACTGCCCCCTTTCCGGATACTCTGAACGACTTCCTTGGGGAAAATCTGCTCCCCATTAAATGCTCCGTCGCCGAGCATTAACTGGCCAAGACGTCCCAGATCCCGAAGACCCGCACTCAATCCGCCGCCGGCAAAAGGTGTCCCTTTTGCGTCTACAGTCACATAGGCATCCTGTTCAGCCCCCAGCTTTTGCCACAGTTTCTGCGAAAGCAGCTCGGCAAAGTTGCTACCTGATGCTCGCCAGATTATCCAACCCAAGGCATCCGTATTGATTGTTTTGTAGGCGAAGGTTTCACCATGGTCCCCCTCTTTAGGTACCGTCTGCAAGTACTCAAGATAGCCGTCTGGCCCCTTGTAACCTGGCGCCTTGGGCAATGGGCTGGCCGCTGCAGAATACGCCCAGATATCAGCTTGCGGGTCGGAATAGTCTTCGCTGTAGGCCAGGCCTGTTGTCATATCCATCACCTGTCGGACTGTTGCACTGCCAAAGGCACTGCCCTCAAGTTCTGGAACAACGGACGTTACCAGCACCGAATCATCAAGGACCCCATCTGCAATCAGCATTTCTGCCAAAAGTCCCGTCAAGGACTTGGTCATAGACATCGCCGCATGTTTTCCCGATTCATGCAGACAACCTGAAAATTTCTCATAAACCACCCTGCCCTCATGGAGAATGAGAATCCCATCCGTATAGTTCTCCACCAATGACTCCGCCCAGGTCATAGCGCTTTTGCTACCTGTCGGCATAAAAACCACTTGGTCAATTTCAGGGTCAAGGTCGCGAGCCAAGGGGATGGGAGCACCAATGCCACGACTGACCAATCGCGTTGGCAGAAGTTCGCGCATGTGGCAAACCGTCCAGCGCATCTTGGGAAAGCTGAAGAAGTTGGACTGTGGCTGGGTGATCAATTTGTCTGCTGGTGGAGGACTGCCCTTCATCCATCCAAGCCGGGCTGGGTCACTCTCTGCTGATGAAGGAAAAGCAGTAGGCTGTTTCGCGGCACTGATCGTGGAAGCCGCCGTCATCATTGCACCAGCGAGAACGAACAATCGAATAGCACTTCGCATAATCTCCGGTACCCTCGCATTGTTTTTGCGGAACGGGAGCTTAAAAGCATAAGCGGTAGATCCTCCTACCGCCAGTCACACGTACTAATCGGGCAAACTGGTATTCGTTGCTGCAAAAGGGTATAACGGCGCCATTCCCTGACATAATGGTATCGCATGAAAAACCGCCTGTTCGTCGACAACCTGACCACTCTGGATTTCTCGTATCTGCACCCTGCCCGGGGCATTGTCGGAGAAACCTGGATCATGGATGTCGAGCTCTACGGAGAGCTGGACGAACAGGGCATGCTATTTGATTTTGGCGATGTCAAAAAGTCGATGAAGCGGGCCGCGGAAGCCCTGATTGATCACAAGCTGGTACTGCCTGCCGCCCTGCCCGGCCTGGCGTTGCAAGATGCGGAACTGACGGGTCAGGCGGTCCGACAACTGGACTACGCACTCACAGCCAAACGTCATATCCGGATGCAGGCACCTGCTGAAGCTTACGCCGAACTCGATATTGAGGAAATCACCGCCGAAACGGTACAACCTTTGATGGCCGCTCACCTTGAGAGCGTGCTGCCAGAAAACGTCGATGGCGTGGAAATCAGCCTGCGAACCGAAAGCATTCAGGGCGCTTATTACCATTACAGTCATGGTCTCAAGAAACATGCAGGCGACTGTCAGCGCATCGCTCATGGACACCGCTCCCGCCTGCAGATCCACACCGATGGTCAACGTAACCAACTGGCAGAATACCAGTGGGCCAAACGCTGGAAAGATATCTACATCGGTACCCGCACTGACATCGCCCGTCAGTTTGAGATAGATGGCGAAGCGCACTACGAGTTCGCCTATACGGCCGCGCAGGGTCCCTTCAGCCTGAGCCTGCCCGCATCTTCAGTCTACCTCATGGACGTAGACTCAACGGTGGAGTGTATTGCCGAACACATTGCCAGGGTTCTGAAAGCACAAAGACCCCAAAGCCGTTGTCGCGTCAGGGCCTACGAAGGCCTGAACAAAGGGGCACTCGCCGAGTTATAGACTGCCCCCCTGCAACCGAGACCTCTATGCCACAAACCCCGTTTTCCGCCTCTCAGTTGCGAGATCAGTTCAGTCCCCAGACCCTGCAGCGGGCCCGTCAACTGCACCAGTCCGGACAGGTGCTGCAAGCCCTTTATCTCTCGCCAGACACGGTATCGGGGCTGGTTCAGGGCACCCGGCCGGAACCCTATTCGCAGCACATTCAGCTGAGTTCACCCGACCAGTCCGGCCGCAATGAGCCCGTTCAGGTTATTCACAGTCGCTGCAGTTGTCCGATGCGCCACAGTTGCAAGCATGTGGCTGCCGTTCTGCTGGCTCTTCAGCCTCAGGCTACCCCGGAATCGCCACCGCCAGACCCTCTGCAACAGTGGCAGCAGGAACTGACAAGGCGATGGCCAGAAAAGACACAGAGTTCAGGCGAAACCGCTGCAGCCAACCGCAATGCAGAGCCCAAAGCGCCCCAGAAAAGATTGCTCTACTTGCTGGACTTCGATGCAGAGCCCGGCAGCCTGTTCCTGCAGATAGAAGTGCGCAATGTGCTTCAGGATGGCAGCTTCTCTGGCTCAGAGTCGAGCCGGAGACATTTCGACCTCAGTCGTTTTTTACAGACCGACCAGCTGCCTGCCTATGTGGAAGCGATCGACCGCAAAATTCTGGCGCATTTGTTGGCAGACAAGACACGCTATCATTATCTTCAAGGTTATCGCCTGGGAAATGATCTGGGTGAACAGACTCTTTCTCTGATTCTAGAAAGTGGGCGGGCAGCTGTTCCGGGAGACCGGCGCGGTTCCAGTCTGTGCATGCTGACGGCTGCCGAACCACAGTCCCTGCAACTGCAATGGATGCAGGTGCAAGAAGGACTCTGGCTTATATCCCCAGCCCAGGGAGAGAGCTGGCGATTCAGCTACCACCCCCCGGTCTATCTCGACCCCGAGCGCGGTCTGATGGGGGCATTGGAGCTGCCCCTACCGCCCGATCTGCTGCAACATTTGCTGACCATGCCCGCCGTTGCGAACAGCCAACTGCCTCAAGTGGCGGAAGCGATACAGGGTCATGTCGGGTCCTGGCTTCCCGCCCCTGTCCAGGTGCCCGTCCACGCCATTGAAGACGCACCAGTGCCGCGCTTGCATTTTGGCCTGGGGGAATATCGCAGCACACTGAATCCCTCGTTTCGCCGCTTGCTTATGGATGCACGCAAACAGCAAGCCTCGAAACCGGAAGGCCCTGCGCTTCTGACGGCAACGGAACAGTTCTGCTTTGTCCGGCTGGAAATGGACTATGCCGGGTTTGGTATTGATCCAGGGGCCAGCCACCCGGAAATGTCACTCTGGTCAGAAGGCCGGCACTATCTGGTCCAGCGGGATCTGGCCGCAGAAAGACAATGCCTGGCGGCGGTCCAGAAAGCCGGCCTGCGCCCCTTGAACGACCTGGAGCGCCAGGTCGTGGGTGAAGCCTGGCAGGATAGCCAGGTCCTGTCTGTGATTCATGAAGAGGACGGCTGGTTAACCCTGTTGACACAGGTTGTGCCCGCCTGGCGCGCCGCCGGATGGCAGATAACCTTTGACGACGAGTTCCCCTACAGTGATATCGTCATCCCTGATGCCGACACCACCTGGTTCAGTGATCTTCAGCCCGGGGCAGAGGACAACACGCTGCTACTGGGTATCGGAATCGAAGTCGATGGCGAGCAGATCAATCTGCTGCCCTGTCTGCTGGATCTCGCCCGAAGGTTTTCGCCCCTGGACCTGGCTGAACTGTCCGACCTTGGTCACCTGGGCGTGACCCTCACTTCCGGCCGCCGGCTTTATTTACCCACGGCCCGCATCAAACATCTGTTGGGCATACTCTATGATCTGTTCGACACACTGAAGGATGCGAATCCGGAAGGTCGGCTGCGGCTGGCCCCTCAGGAACTGATCCTGCTGAATGAACTGGATCTGGAGCATCGACACTCGCAGAGTCTGTCAAAGGTTCGCAGCCTGGCTTCCCGACTGACGCAGCCGGAGCAGATTGGGGTACCCGATTTACCTGACCATTTTGCCGCGACCTTGCGAAGCTACCAGCAACAGGGTGTGGCCTGGCTCCAGCTATTGCGGGAAACCCGGGCCGGCGGAATCCTTGCCGATGACATGGGTCTGGGCAAGACCGTGCAGACGCTGGCCCACCTCTGTATCGAGAAGGCCGAAGGGCGATTGTTGGAACCGGCGTTACTGGTAGCTCCAACCAGTCTGATCAGCAACTGGCAGCGTGAGGCTGAGCGCTTTGCGCCGGCACTCGGTGTTCTGGTGTTGCATGGCAGTGAACGTCATACCCAGTTTGATCGGGTGCCCCAGTCTGATCTGGTGATTACCAGCTATCCCCTGGTATTGAGGGATATCGAGACACTTAGGGCACAGCTATGGTCTTTGCTCGTTCTGGATGAGGCCCAGGCGATCAAGAACCCCAATACCCGGGCGGCGCAGAATCTGCGTAGTCTAGCGGCGGAGTGCCGCTTGTGCCTCACCGGTACGCCAATGGAAAATCATCTGGGCGAGTTATGGTCGCTGTTTCATTTCCTGAATCCGGGACTATTGCGGGATGAGCGCAGTTTCCGGCGGCTGTATCGCAATCCGATCGAGAAAACCGGCGATCCCAGCCGACGGCGGGCCCTGTTGGCCCGGATATCGCCCTTCATGCTGAGACGAACCAAGACGGAGGTCCTCAGTGAGCTGCCGCCAAAAACTGAGATGCTGAGATATGCCGTGCTGGGTTCCCGCCAAAGGGATCTTTACGAAACTGTGAGAGCCGCGATGGATCGCAAGGTTCGGAAGGTGGTCAGCCAGAAGGGCCTCTCCCGCAGCCAGATCGAGATTCTGGATGCTCTGCTCAAACTACGTCAGATCTGTTGTGATCCTGCCCTGCTGAAGTTGCCTGCAGCCCGACAAGTCAGGGAAAGTGCCAAGCTTCAGCTGCTCCTGTCGCTGATAGCGGAACTGGTAGAGGAAGGCCGACGTATACTGATCTTCAGCCAATTTACGCGGATGCTGGATCGTATTGAAGCGGCTATTGCGGACCTGGGCATTGAAACGCTCAAGCTGACCGGGCGAACCCGGAATCGCCAGGCACTTCTGGATCAGTTTCAGGAAGGAGACACACCGGTATTCCTGATCAGCCTGAAAGCAGGTGGAACCGGCCTGAATCTGACAGCCGCAGATACCGTCATTCACTATGACCCCTGGTGGAATCCGGCGGTGGAAGATCAGGCGACTGACCGGGCCCACCGC
Source organism: Gammaproteobacteria bacterium (assembly GCA_030427465.1). Lineage (GTDB taxonomy): Bacteria > Pseudomonadota > Gammaproteobacteria > Pseudomonadales > Oleiphilaceae > JADJWY01. Next base: position 13,450 of record JAUIAZ010000046.1, read on the forward strand.
ATTGGTCAGGATCGCCCAGTATTTGTCTATCGACTCATCGCGGAAAACACAATCGAAGAAAAAATGCTCAACCTGCAGGCACAGAAACGTGACCTGGCCAACGCAGTTTATGAAGGGGGTGAATTGGCATATCGTTTCACCGAAGCAGACTTGGCGGAACTGTTTCAGTAGGTTCGACTTCAACTCACACTGTCCTGCTCTACCTTCCTACCAAGACAAAACTGAAAAGCCTACAGGCTATTGCTGGGTTTATATTCTGGAGAACAGATTAATTCTGCAAAGGTCGCATTGCTGACCTGTGGTTCTCGTCGAAAAAGCTAAGTATCGGGTGTAGCTTCTCAAGATCCTCAGACATGAGTGCCTCCGCATTGGCATTGGTAGTATCGACACCCCTACAGTCCAGCACTTGCTTCCAGGGCTGAAATGACATTGGACAAGCCGGGACAGGTGTGGTTAGAGCAAACTGCAAGGATGAAACAGGGAAGCAGATAAACAGGTAGATCGTTGAAACCAACGAAGGGTATTTGATACGGAGTGGAAAGAAATGGCGTCCCCTAGGGGATTCGAACCCCTGTTACCGCCGTGAAAGGGCGGTGTCCTAGGCCTCTAGACGAAGGGGACAGGAAAAATGGTGGAGCCAGACGGGATCGAACCGTCGACCTCAACGCTGCCAGCGTTGCGCTCTCCCAGCTGAGCTATGGCCCCGAACAGGTTGCGCATATTAGGGTCTTCGCTGACTTGAGTCAAGAGGGAAATTCAAATTTCCCTCACTGAATCAACCAAGCTCTCATTCAGAAGGCTGATCCTTCTGCGCTAACTCTTTCTCTAGACGCTTAAGCCCCTTCTTGGAGACCCCGCCCAGCAGCTCCAGAGCGCTTCTCAGACGCGCACGACTCATATCCGGACCCAGCAGTACCATTGAGTCAAACACCGACCAGCTGTTCGGTGTGCCGGCAATAGACACAAACAGCGGATGCATGAAGTCACCCATCTTGATCTCCATCCATTGCGCCAGTGCCTTAACCGAGGCAAACAGCTGGTCCTTGGACCATTCCCTCTGAGCTTCCAGCTCCCACAAGGTAAACTGCAGCACCTTCTTGCGAGTTTCCTCATCCAGCCGCCCTTCAGCAAACTGCTCAGCTGTCACAGGCAGATAACCCGAGAACAGAAAGCCCGCCATCGGAATCACATCGGAGAAAGCCTCGACCCGAGACTGAAGGTGGGTGATGACCGGCTTCCACCCCTGCTCTCCCGGACCCCACTCAAGGAAGCGGCGCAGAAACTCTTCTTCACTCAGTGACTCCTTGAGCCACTGACCGTTCAGCCATTTCAGTTTCTCAACGTCGAAAACCGGTCCACCCAGGCTGACACGATTAATGTCGAAGTGCCCGATCATCTCAGGTAACGTGAACTTCTCCTGCTCATCCGGCATTGACCAGCCCATACGCCCCAGATAGTTCAGCAATGCTTCCGGGAGAATGCCGAAACGTTTGTAGAAATGAATACCGGTTGGGTTCTTACGCTTGCTGAGCTTGCTTTTGTCGGGGTTACGTAACAGCGGCATGTGGCAAAGTTCCGGCATTTCCCAGCCGAAATACTCATAGAGCAACTGGTGTTTGGGTGCCGAACTGATCCACTCTTCTCCACGGATCACGTGGGTGATCTGCATCAGATGGTCATCCACGACATTAGCCAGATGGTAGGTGGGCAGCCCATCTGATTTCATCAGTACCTGGCAGTCAACCTGGGACCACTCGATCTCGATGGCTCCGCGCAGACGGTCCTGGATCACACAAACACCTTCGTCCGGTACTTTCAGTCGTATGACATGCGGATCGCCCCGCTCAAGGCGGGCCGCCACCTCTGCTTCTGGCAGTTCGAGATCACCCTTGATTCCGGGATTCAGCCCCTGCGCCTGGCGGGCCTGCCGGATAACTTCGAGCTCTTCCGGGGTCCGGAAGCAATAGAACGCCTTGCCTTCCCTGACGAGTTGCTGCGCGTATTCCTGATAGATTTCAGAACGCTCACTCTGACGATAGGGTCCGTGGGGCCCTCCGATATCAGGCCCCTCGTCCCAGTCAAGCCCCAACCAGCGCAGCGAGGCCAGAATATCCTCTTCGGATTCACGGGTGCTGCGTACCTGATCGGTGTCCTCAATGCGAAGAATGAACTGTCCCTGATGCTGTTTCGCGAAGCAGAGATTGAAAAGTGCGATGTAGGCGGTACCCACATGCGGATCGCCGGTTGGAGAGGGGGCAATACGGGTTCGAACGGTCTGGGTCATGGATGGAAATGCCTGCTGACTGAAAAGGCCGAAGCTTACCGCTTTTCACGCCAATAATCAGCAGGCAACGGGGCTTCCGACTCAGTCAGCGAGTTGTAGCCACCATTCGCCGGTTTCACCGGGCCAGCATTTGACGATGGGTCCGGAGCACCGTGCGAGGTAGCGATCCATCTCACCATAACTGTTGAAACGTTTGATCATGTTTTGTGCCACTTCTGTGATTATTCGACCGGAAACGCGGCAAAGAATAGTCATAATTGAGGGATGAAAAAATTCGAGATCATACGTACGTTAAATCCCGCAGGTGGGACACATGACGGTTACCAGTAGAGACTGGTCGCTTATCCAGCACTTTGCACCGGGGCTGGAAGAGGCTTACCGACGCTATTACTTCGAGCGTCTGAAGCAGCGGCAGAATGCCATTGGGATCAGTGGGCTGTTACTGTTTTTCTTATACTCGCTGTTCGATGTGTGGGCGATGCAGGGAAACCTGAGCCTGATTTCCGTGTTTCTGCGACTTGGGCTGGTCTGCCCCCTGATCCTGCTGGTCATGTGGGCAGCCCGGAAGGACTGGCCCTACACTCACTTCATGCGTGCGTACGGCACATCTTACGCAACAGCCTGCCTGTCAGTCAGCCTGATCGTTTTTCTGGGCCATTTCACCGATACCTACCTGCCCTACCAGGGTTTGCTGCTGCTGATTCTTTTCGGC